>NZ_JAXOJX010000091.1:0-26586 GCF_034427735.1 Azohydromonas lata | reverse complement strand
GTGAACGAGAAGTTGACGAATCTGTGGGCGTCGTCGCGATCTCAATGCAGCCTTAGGTGCCTATGGTCTTCTTCTGCAGCGCCTCGGGGGACTGGCATGGGGTCCGCGCATCCAGCCCTACGCAATGGCCGTGCCATGTGGTCGCTCAGAGGGAAGCGCCCTCCAATGCGCTCCGGGCCGGTTGCGCAACGCATACAAACCCGGTGGGAATGTCGGAAAGGCGACAAAGGCCGGAGCTGGCCTTGTCGGGAAGGCGCTTTTGCGTCATGCGGCCCCGCGCCACGGGGCTGGTATGCGAGGGATTTGCGGTGGTACGGGGGTTGCATAAGGGCTTGCAAGGGCTTTGCGTGCGCTTGATGTTGCGCAAGGCCTCGTGACCATTCACATCTCAACCCACCGGAGTCCTTGATGACCGCTACCGTTGCCGCTTCCCCCGTCGCCGCCGCTCTGGCCGACACCGCCATGGCGCCCCTGGAGGCACAAGGGCGGCTGCTGAACCCCGTGCTCAAGGCCGCTACCAAGAAGCCGGGCCGCGTGGGCTTCCGCGGCGAGCTGGCCCTGCGCTTCGCCCCCAAGCTGGCTGACGAAGCCCGCCCGCCTGAGCTGACCTGCGACCAGGTCATCGCCATCGCCGAGAAGGGCAACTCCAAGCTGCCGTTCTTCGCCGGCTACCTGCTGAGCTTCGAGCACCTCAAGGACGTGGCCGAAGTGCTGGGCGAGCAGCTCAGCGCCGGCGGCAAGTACTTCCTGTTCTGCAACAACATCGACCTGCTCAAGAAGTACCAGGTGGCCTACAACGGCGCGATGTTCTACGTGCTGCCCATCGACGAATCCACCGTCTACAACGAGCTGCTGGAACTGCTGTACCTGGAAAAGAGCGAGCTCAAGCGCCTGGACACCGCCGGCAAGACCGACGCCGTGGCCGACGCCGCGCTGAAGTTCGACGTGACCTTCGACAACATCACCTACGAAGAAGGCCTCAAGCTCATGGGCCCGGTGCGCAACCCGAACGAGAACCGTCCGGTCTGACGCCATCGTGTCCCTCCCGCCGGCGCTTGAGGACGATCTGCTGCTGACGGGAGAGGCCGACCCGGCCCGCTGGTATGCCACCAACCTGGTCGGCATTCCGGCGCCGCTGCTGGGCAGCGCCGAATTCAACGCGCACCCCAGGCGGCTGCGCATTGCAGGAGCCCGCGCTTCCAGCGCGGGCCTTTTTGCCTTGCTGGACCAGTGCGGCAGCGCCGCCGAGGCGCGCGGCATCTTCGAGCACTACATGGAGCTGGTGTTCGGCCTGGCCAAGCCCGCGGGGCGCGCGGCACCGTCGGAGCAGCGCCGCTGGAAGGCCAGCTACCTGAAGCTGCTGCAGGGCTGGGGCATGGATGCCAACGCCGCGGCCGGCGCCGTGCTCAAGGGCTGGGCCGAGAGCCGCTTCGGCCTGGTGCCCAGCTTTCACAAGGCGCCGCTGCAGCGCTTCCCTTCGCCGGCGTGGATGACTTACCTCGAAGAGAAGACCACCAGCCGCTACCACAACAACAACATCCACCAGCAGCTGGACCTGCTGTTCGAGTTCTGCCAGTGGATGCTGTGGCGCTTCCAACTGCTTGGGCCCGGCACGCACGTGCCGCTGTGGCGCGGCAGCACGCGCTGCGAGGAGCAGGTGGTGGGCGGCTCGCTGCGCGAGCGCCGCTGCACCATGCGGCTCAACAACGTTGTTTCCTTCAGCCTTTCGCGCGAGACGGCAGGCTGTTTCGGCGACTGGCTTCTGTACGCGCAAGTGCCCAGGGTCAAGTTGCTTCTTGTCCCCGGGTTGCTGGACACGCGCTCGCTGCAAGGCGAGTCCGAGGTGCTGGCCCTGGGGGGCGACTACGAAGTGGAGGCCAGCTATGGCGTTTGATGAAGGCGGTGCGCCCGGTGCTCTGCTGGACCGCGCTTTGGGAGCCTACCTGGGCCTGGCGTTGGGCGACGCGCTGGGCGCGACCGTGGAGTTCATGACCCCGCGCGAGATCGCGCTGCGCTTCTCGGACCAGGGTGGCGTGCACCGGCGCATCACCGGTGGCGGCTGGCTCAACCTGCCGCCCGGCCAGGTCACCGACGACACCACCATGAGCCTGGCCTTGGGCCAGGCGCTGCTGGAAGGCCGCCGCCAAGGCAAGCCCGGCGATACGCGGCTCATCGCCGAAGCATTCGTGGCTTGGTGGCGGGGCCGTCCGGTGGACTGCGGCAACACCTGCAGGCGTGGCATCCAGCGATTCATTCGCACGGGCGCCCTGTCCACGCCGTTGAACGACGGCGACGGCGGCAACGGCGCCGTGATGCGCAACCTGCCCGCTGCCCTGGCCACCTTGGGGGACGACGAGGCTTTCGAGCGCATCTCGCTGGCCCAGGCCCACCTCACGCACAACCACCCCTACTCCGACGCAGCGACCTTGGGGCTGGGACATTTGCTGCGCTTGCAACTCGCCGGGGCGAATGCCGAGGCCTTGGCGCTGCAGGCGGTGCAACTGGTGCAGAAGCACCCGGTGTTCCGCTTCGAGCCCTATCCCGGCCGCGCCAGCGGCTACGTGGTGGATACGGTGCAAACGGTGCTGTGGGCCTTCACGCAGCATGCGGATTTTGAAGAAGCCGTCGTGGCCGCCGCCAACCGCGGCGAGGACGCGGACACCACCGCCGCACTCGTGGGCATGCTCGCCGGTGCACGTTGCGGTGCGGCCGCACTGCCGCGCCATTGGCTCAAGCGCCTGGTGCCTGACGTGGCTCGCGCCATCACCGAGCAGACCAGACTGCTGGTGGCGCCGTTTCTCTAAGCGTTACCAGCGGCCCGCCCAAGAAAGGCCAAGGGCCCGCCGGATGTTCCGGCGGGCCCTGCAGAGGCGGCGCCTGGAGGCACCGCGCAGCGGGGATCAGAAGCCCGACAGTGCGCCCAGCAGCTCCACCGTCACCGGTTCTTCGCCCAGCACGCATTGGCAGGCCAGGCGCGACTTGCTGCTCACGCCCACCATGGAATCCAGCTTGGCGTTTTCCGTGGGCGAGATGCGCGAGATGCCCTTGCGGCCTTCCTTCACGAAGATATGGCAGGCGCCGCACTTGGCTTGGCCATCGCACTTGCTCTGCAGCGCTTCGCCGCCCGCGAGCAGCGCCTGCAGGATGGTCTGGCCGGCCGCGGCATCTATGACTTTGTTGGCGGGCAATACGGTGAGTTGGGGCATGGTCAGCTCCAGTGGTTGAGGGAGTCGTTCATGTGTGCACCCGGCAGCGCCGGGCACGTGGCAAACCCCGGCGGGGCCGGGAAAGTGGTTGCTTGCGGCCGAGCCGGCAGCGGCCCTAGGGCCAAAATTCGCGCAGCGGGTCCTCGCACAGTTCCTGCAGCGCCTGCATCAGCGTCACGCCGGCGGTCTTGAGCACCCAGCAGCCTTGTTCGTGGTCGCGCTTGTGCAGCAGCCAGCAGCCCAGGTTGGCGGGCAGCAGCCACGCCACGGGAATCTCGCCCCCGTCGGGGTCGACGTTGCGTGAGCAGTTTGGGCTGATCACCAGCCAACCCAGGCCCTCGCGCTGCACGCGTGGCTGCACGTAGCGGTAGCGCTTGCGCGAGCGTATGGCTCGGCGGATGCGCGCGCCGTCAAGCTCCACCACGCGGTTGCGCGCTGGGGCGACCTCCTCATCGAAGGCGGCGGCGTTCATGGCAGGCCGTCAGAGCAGGTGGCCGAGTTGCCCGGCACGCTCACCCAGTTGCTCGAGCACCTCGTCAGGCAGGTTGTCCAGCGTGCACAGCTCCTTGGCCCGCATGCCCACGCGTGTGCCGCTGTCCGGGAACTCCACGGCGTAGATGTAGAACTGCTGCAGGAAGGTGCCTATGGAGCGCACGTAGCCGATCTCGCCACGGTTGACCAGCACGTCGCCGATGTCCTTGCCGTTGTAGGTGCCGTCGTTGCGTATGACGCTGCGGCTGATGACGCGCTCGCCCATGGCATAGCGCGGCGGCAGCGCGATCTCGATGATGTCGTCGTCTCGGGCAATGTCAGCCATGGGTGCACTCCAGTTCAGCCTGGCGCGCGGCGGCCCGCTCGCGCACCTCGGGTTCCTCGTCGCTCAGCAGCCGCTCCAGCACATGGCCCAGGGCGCGGCCCGCGGCTTCCCAGCGAACGGTCCAGTCGCCGTCCGTGGCCAGTGCGTCCAGCAGCGGCGCGGGCAGCCGCTCGGCCACGATGCGCCGCACTTCCGGTGCCGCGTCTTCCACCATGCGCCACAGCGAGGGCATTTGCAGCCGGCGGGCCACTTCCAGCCGCACCTGCAGGTCCACGTCGTGCATCAGCAGCGGCAGCAGGGCCTCCGGCAGCCGCCGCGCGACGGTCTGGCGCACCTGGTAGTCCGGGTCCTTGAGCATGGAAGGCAAGGCGGTGGCTTCTATGCGCTGCGCCACGCGTATGCGCACTTCGCGGTGCGGGTCGTGGATCATGCGCAGCAGCAGCCGCTGCGGCACGCGCAGGGCGAGCTGCATGCGCACCGTTTCGTCCGGGTCGTCCAGCAGCGCGGGCAGGCGGAACAGCTCGGCATGGCGCGCGGCGATGGCGCGCACTTCGAAGTAGCCGTGTGCCAGATGCTCGTTGGCCAGCTCCGGCCAGGTGCGGAAGAAGCGGTCTATGCGGCGCGCATAGGCGTCCTGCATGCAGCTGCGGCCCGGCTCACAGCCGCCGCTGGCGCGCAGCCGCGCGTGCACGCAGCCGGCGCAACTGGCCTCGGTGATGGGCTCGCCCCGCCAATCGATGGATGGGATGTCGTCCGCCGTCAACTTCACTTGGGCCTCCATCTCGGGTTCCGTCAGGCGGGTGCCAGGCGGTTCCACGCCGCCGCGCCGGTGGCAACGGGCACGGGTGCGGGGTCGTCATCGTCGTCGTCGCCGCCGCGCAGGGCGCGCTGGCGCACGCCTTCAAGCAGCGCGGCGCCCACGCAGTCCTCGGGGTCCAGCGCGCGCAGCAGCGCCAGCGCGTCGCGGGCTTCCACGTCGTCGCCCAAGCGCAGGCTCAGGTAGGCGTAGCCCTTGAGGACGAAAAGGTAGAAGCGCGCGGAAGGATCGTGGCGCGCGCCGGGAAACGGTTGCGGGCGCACGTGACGCCACACGCCGGGCAGGCGCAGCGCCTGGGCGCCGACCACCAGCGCCTGCCGCGCGACGTCGCGCGCCGCGTGCAGCCGGTGGCCGTAGAAATGGTGGCGGTATAGCGCAATCAGCACCGCCGGATGTCCTGGCGCCAGGGCCTGCGCTCGCATGAGCGCGGCCATGGCGGCAGGCGGGTCGGCGCGGCGCCGACCCGCCTCGGCCAGCGCTTCCTCGACGCCCGGCGGCAAGGCCAGACCCAGGACGGCGGTGTCGAAGTCGGCTGCCGCGTCCATGCTCACATGCGCTTGATGGAGGACAGCGACACCGCGGCCTCGGCCGGCGGCGTGATCGCGTCGCCGCTGGAGCTGCAGCCGCAGGAGCCGCCCTTGGTGTTGGCAAAGGCGAAGCCGGACTGCAGCGGCGAGTCCACGTGGTCGATGGTCACGCCGTCCAGCAGCAGGCGGCTTTCGGCCGGCAGGAACATGCGCAGCCCTTCCACCGCCTGCTCGGCGTCACCGTCGCGCGGCGTGGCTTCCACGGTGAACTCGGCGGCGTAGCCCGAGCAGCCGCCCGGCTTGACCGTCAGGCGAAAGCCGCCTGCGGGCGTTTCGGAGAAACGCACCATGCGGCGCATGAACTTCAACGCCGCGGGCGTCAGGGTGAAATTGGGTTGAATCATGTTAGTTGACCTCAGGCCTTCTTGATGCAGCCGTCCACGGGGCACACCGCCACGCACTGCGGCGTGTCGAAGTGGCCCTCGCACTCCGTGCACTTGTCGGGATTGATGATGAAAGTGCCGCCCTTTTCGCGGATGGCATCGTTGGGGCACTCGGGCTCGCAGGCGGAGCAGCCGGAGCACTGGGAGGCGATGATCTTGTAGGCCATGGTGGGCTCCTCTCTTCGGACAGGTTCTCGGACAGGACTTCGTGGGTGGAACGGTCAGGCAGCGGCTTCGGCGCCGCCGGTATAGGCACCCTGGCGGATGCGCGCGTCGCCGCGCGGCCGGTGGGTGATCTCGCCGCGGGCGATGCGCTGGCGGTACTCGCCGAACCAGCTCAGGGCGGCCTTCTCAATGAATTCGTGCGCGTAGCGGTCCACCGGCTCGATGCCGGCGGCCGTGAGCTCGTCGCGCGGGCAGGCGCCGATCTTGGACACCAGCACGGCGTGGCAGTCGTTGATGGCGTTGACGATGGAAGGCAACTGTTCGTCCTCGCCGAAGCCGCCCTGGCAGTACAGGTCCACGCGGCGGTGGCCGACGAAGGTGGCCTGCGCCTTGGAGACTTCGAAGATCTGGAACTCGGTGGCGTGGCCGAAGTGCTGGTTGACCTTGCCGTGGCCCTCGGTTGCCACGGCAACCAGCACGGCCATGTCCGCGTCCACCCCGTCGTCCGCGGCCGCCTCGGCCAGCGCGGACTCCTTGGCCGCGTGCTGGGCTTGGCGCTCGCCTTCGACGCTCTCCTGGTAGGCGCGGCGCTTGTCGAGGTCGTAGACGATCTCCATCTGCTCGATCTTGTCCAGCGTGAACTCGTCGGAGCGGTCCTCGCCCAGCAGGCCCACGGCGTCGGCACGGCACTGGCGGCAGTGGCGCATGAGGTTGGCGCCGCCCATGCAGGCGTCCTGCACGGCCTTGAGCTCCTGCGCCGAGGGGCCGCGCTGGCCATTCAGGCCGAAGTACGTTCCATGCTCGGCCTCGGAGATGAGCGGCATGATGTTGTGCAGGAAGGCGCCGCGCTTCTTGACCTCGCGGTTGACCTCGATGAGGTGCTCGTCGTTGATGCCGGGGATGAGCACCGAGTTGATCTTGGTGAGCACGCCGCGCGCGGTGAGCATCTCCAGGCCCTTCATCTGCTGCTCGTGCAGGATGCGGGCGGCGTCATAACCGGTGATGCGCTTGTGGTTCCAGAAGATCCACGGGTAGATCTTCTCGCCGACAGCCGGATCGACCATGTTGATGGTGATCGTGACGTGGTCGATGTTGTATTTGCAGATCTCCTCCACCATCTCCGGCAGGGCCAGGCCGTTGGTCGAGAGGCACAGCTTGATGTCCGGGGCCTGCTCGGCGAGCATGCGGAAGGTGTCGAAGGTCTTCTTGGGGTTGGCCAGTGCGTCGCCGGGGCCGGCGATGCCCAGCACCGTCATCTGCGGAATCTCGCTGGCCACGGCCAGCACCTTCTTGACGGCCTGCTCAGGCGTGAGCTTCTGGCTGACCACGCCCGGGCGCGACTCGTTGGAGCAGTCGTACTTGCGATTGCAGTAGTTGCACTGGATGTTGCAGGCCGGGGCCACGGCCACGTGCATGCGGGCGTAGTGGTGGTGGGCCTCTTCGGAGTAGCAGGGGTGGTTCTTGACCTTGTCCCAGATCTCCTGCGGCATGTCCTCGGGGCCGGCGGAGGAGCCGCAACTGGCCTTGCCGGCGCCGCCGGTGCTGCCGCAACCACCGGCCGCGGCTTCGAGGATGTCGCTCACGGCCTGGCGGCCCTTCTTCAATCCTTCGATGGAAACGAACGCGGTGCTGTCACTCATGACGAACCTCTGGATGCCGGAAGTGCACTCCGTATTGCCAGAGCCGTGCCAGGCCGCAATCGCAATCAAATCAAGGGCTTAGGCTGTTGTGACCTTGTGAGCATTCAAACAATCGCGACAAGGCCGGCAGGACCTTTCCTTGATCTGGATCGAATTGGGCTGGCGTTGCGTGCGTTATGAACGCAGGCTGAGAGGGGTGCGCCGCCGTGGCAGGCATGCCGCCGGATGCGGCGCGGGTGCCGGCTTGGGGAGGAGAAAAGCCGGCAAATTCCGTCCCGGAAAAAAAGGCCTGCCACGGGAGTCCATGGACCGCCGCGGCAGGCTAAGCGCCCTACGGGCGCCAGGGAGGAAAAACGCGAGGCCGGCGCAGGCCGGGCCCGGCATCTGGCGGTGAGCCCGTCGGGGGTCGATCGGGTCATCGGCAGCGCCGTTGGAGGTGATTACAGGAGAGAAGCCCCCGGGAGTTGTGACAGCTTTGTCAAACAGGGCATCTGTGTATAGCCGCGTTGCGGCGTTGGCGCAGGGTCAGCGTCTAGGATGCCGTCAATCCCCGGAAGAGGTTTCCGGGACCGTTTTTCCGCTCCGCCTCCGCCGCTTCGCATGCAACTGCAGATCCTGGTCGTCGATGACATCGCCGTATCGCGCCGTGCGCTGTGCGCCTTGGTGGCAGAGCTGGGCCACGAGGCCGTGGGCGCCGACAGCGGCGAGGCCGCGCTGTCGATGATGCAGCGCCACCGTCCCGACCTCGTGCTGCTGGACCTGCTCATGCCGGACATGGACGGCTTCGAGGTCACGCGCCGCATGCGCGCGCTCGACGGCGGGCGCTGGATGCCCGTGATCGTGACCTCCTCGCTCGAAGGCGAAGAGCACTTCATACACGCGCTGGAAAGCGGCGCCGACGACTTCCTGGTCCGCCCGGTCAGCCCGGAGCTGCTGCAGGCCAAGCTGCGCCACTACGGCCATGTGCTGGGCCTGCAGCGGCAGATCGCCACGCTGGCGCAGCGCCAAAGCGACATCCTGGACAACATCCTGGACCCGGTGGTGACGCTGGACGCGGCCGGCCGCGTTGAGGAGTTCAACCGCGCGGCGCAGACGCTGGCCGGCGTGGCTGGCGAGCCGCTGGCCGCGGGCGCTTCGTGCCGTGCCATCTTCGGCATGGACCTCAGCGCCCTGCTGGCGCAGCGCGAGTGCCGTCTGCGCCGCGTCGGCGGCCAGGAGTTCGTGGCCGAGCTGGGCCTGAGCGAGTGGCACGAGCATGCGCACGTGCACTTCACGCTGGTGCTGCGCGACCTGACGGAGCAGCGCCAGGTCGAGCGCATGAAAGATGAGTTCCTCGCCACCGTCAGCCATGAGTTGCGCACGCCGCTGACCTCGGTGTTGGGCGCGCTGGGCCTGCTGGCCGGCGGTGCGGCCGGCGCGCTGCCGGCGCCGGCGCTGTCGCTGCTGGAAGTGGCCAAGCGCAACGGCACGCGGCTTGGGCGGCTCATCGACGACGTCCTGGACCTGACCAAGCTCGAAGGCGACCGCCTGGTGCTGCACCAGCGCCCGCAGGCGCTTGGGCCGCTGCTGCGCGAGGCGCTGGCGGCCAACCAGGGCTATGCGGACCGCGCTGGCGTCAAGCTCGCCGTCGAGGGGCTGGACGGCCCTGCGGTGGAGGTGCGGCTGGACGCCGACCGCTTCCAGCAGGTGATGGCCAACCTCCTGTCCAACGCCATCAAGCACTCGCCCGCGGGCGAGACCGTGCAGGTCACGCTCAACGCCGCGGCCCAGGGCGTGCGCGTGACCGTGCGCGACCGCGGCCCGGGCATAGACCCGCGCTTTCGCGCACGCATGTTTGAAAAGTTCTCCCAGGCCGACGGCACCGACCGCCGCGCCCAGGGCGGCACTGGGCTGGGCCTGTACATCACGCGCATGCTGGTGGAGCGCATGGGCGGGCGCATAGGTGCCGATGAGGTGCCCAGCGGCGCCTCGTTCAGCCTCTGGTTCCCGGCCGGCGGCTCCGTGCCGAGGTCCGTGGCCCCGCTGGTGCTGCACGTGGACGGCGACTTCGAGGCGCGCCGCCGCGTGGCCAGTTGGCTGGCGCCGTTGTGCCGCGTGCAGGGCGCCGCCACGCTGGAGCAGGCCGCCGCGCTGACCCTGGACGAGCCTCCCGCGCTGGTGGTGGGACACCCGCAGGTGCCGGCCTTGGCCGAGGAGTTCTGCGCCGGGCTGCGCCGCCTCGCGCAGGGCCGTCCGGTGCTGCTGTATGGCGACACGGTGGACCAGGCCTTCAGCGAGCGCATGGGCCTGCCGTCGCTTGAGGCCACGCACAGCGGCGCGCAGGAGCTGGCGCAAGCCGTGCTCAATGCCTTGGGCGCACCGGTAGCCCGCGTGGCGCAGGATGTGGGCAAGAGCAGGAAAGAGGAGCTCGCCCAATGAGCGAATTGCGCCGCGTGATGTGCGTCGAGGACGACGCCGACATCCGCATGATTCTGGAATTCAGCCTCGCCACCGTCGGCGGCTACGAGGTCTGCCTGTGCCCGGGCGGGCGCAGCGCCTTGCAGCAGGCGCCGCTGTTCCGGCCGGATCTGGTGCTGCTCGATGTCATGATGCCGGACCTCAGCGGTCCTGAAACCCTGGCGGCCATGCGCGAGATGCCGCAAATGCAAGGCGTGCCCGTGGTGTTCATGACCGCCAAGGCCATGCCCGACGAGCTGGAGCAACTGCTTGAGCACGGCGCCACGGGGCTGATAGTCAAACCCTTCGATCCCATGACACTTCCCAAAGACATCCTGCCGTACTGGGAGCACGGACGCGGTCGCCATGTCTCAGACCGGTAGCCCCAAAGCCCCTCCGCCCGCCGTGCAGGCCGCGCTGGCGCGGTTGCGCGAGCGTTTCATGAGCGGGCTGCCGCAGCGCTGGCAGGAAATACACGGCGCGCCTGACGCCGCCGCACAGGCGGCCGTGCTTCACCAGCTCGCCGGCGTGGCCGGCAGCTTTGGCCTGCATGCGCTGGGCGAAGCCGCGCGTGCCGGCGAACGCGCCGTGCTGGCCGGTGACGAGCCGGCCCTGGCACAGGCGCTGGCGCAAATGCGCGCCTGCCTGGAAACCGAGGGCGTGCGGCTGCCCTGAAATTGCCGGCGTCGCGCGGCTGCGGCCGCACCGACCGTGCTCCCATCCAATTGCAGTACACCACCACCTCACCCATGGAACTGAACGGACGAGTCGAAGGCCACGACGTGCTGGTCATCGAGCTGCGCGAGGACAACCTGGACGCCAGCAACGTGCGCGAGTTCCGCGACGCCGTGCAGGCCCTCATGCAGCAGCACACGCGCGTCGTCCTGGACATGGCGGGCGTGAAGTTCGTGGACAGCTCGGGGCTGGGGGCGCTCATCTCCTGCCTGCGCCAGCTCAACGGCCGCCGCGGCGATTTCCGGCTTTGCGAGATGTCGCGCACCGTGCGCGCGCTGTTCGAGCTCATGCGCATGCACCGCGTCTTCAACATCCACGACAGCCGCGAAGACGCCGTCGCCTCCTTCGGCTGACGCCGCGCCTGCTCAACGGCGCAGCCCCGCCCGGCACCCCGGTTGCCCGCGTCGCGGGCGCCGCAGTGGCGCAAGCCAAGGAGATGCCGTTGAGCCCACCGCTTTCAGAGTCCGGGCCCTGCCCTGGGCTCCCCGACAGGCCCTTGCCACCCAACGGGCTGGACGTGGTGCGCCTGCACCCTCCCGACGACGGCCCTGGCGACGGACCGCGCTTCACGCAGATGGAGCTGCTGCCCGACCACGCGTTGATGGTGTGGCAGTTGCGCGCCCGGCTGCCGGGGCTGGGCGAGGTGCCGCTGCTGCACGCGCCGCCCCTGGCCGAGGCGCCGGCACTGCTGGCCGGGGGGCCGCCGGACCGCACGGGCAACAACGCCTTCAAAGTGGGCGGCGCCTTCCTGCTGCCCTTTGCCAACCGCATCCGCGGCGCCTTCTCGCCCGCGGACCGTGCGCTGCGCACCACCATTGCCGGGCGGCCGCTGCGCCTGTTCGCCAATGGCGGCGGCCAGCGCGAAGGCGCCGAGCAATACGCCATCCATGGCCTGATCCTTGGGCGGCCCGTGGACGCCTGGGAGCGCGCGGATACCGCCCAAAGCGGCGCCGTGCGCGCCACCTTGCGCGCCGGCGACTTCGGCGGCTGCTGGCTTTCGGACACGCGGGTCGATTTCCACATGGCCCTGCGCGCCGACGCCGTCGATCTCCGCCTCACGGCCACCAACGCCGGCCATGAGCCGCTGCCCATGGGCATGGGCTGGCATCCCTACTTCGCCCTGCCCAGCGGCGTGCGGGAGCAGGCGCGCATACGCATTCCGGCGCGCACGCGCATGGCGGTCAACGACTACGACGAGGTGCTGCCCACGGGCGAGCTCTTGCCCGTGGCCGGCACGCCCTACGACTTCTCCGGCCCACGGGGCGCGCCCTTGGGGGAACTGTACCTGGACGACTGCTTCACGGACCTGGCCAAGACGCCGCAGGGCGCCACCGTGGTGGAAGTGCTGGATCCGCAAGCCGGCTATGGCCTGCGCGTCTTTTCCTCCTCACCGCAGATCAGCGCCGTGCAGACCTTCGCCCCGCCGGACAGGCCTTTCGTGGTGCTGGAGCCGCAGTTCAATTGGGCCGATCCTTTCGGCGCGTTGTGGCGGGAGCCCGCGGGCAAGGGCATGGTTGTGTTGGCACCGGGAGCATCGGTGGACTACTGCGTGCGGCTGGAACTGTTCACGCCGGCAGCACGCTGACCCGTCCTTGCTCCCACGCCGCCCGCGTGAACTTTGCCGCGAAGTGGGCATGGCCCGTCTCGCCCGGTGAAGTGCGGTGGACGAAGTGGGCTATGGTCCCGGCTTGCGCGCCGACGGTCTGTCGCCGGCAGGCCCAGTCTCGCAGCGCTGCGGTGGCGGCCGCGGCGCTGCCACCATCCATGAAGTGCTCTTCTTGTTTGCGCGCCGGCCCGGCGCCGTTCCTGCCGCTTTGCGCCGCTCGCGCGGAACGTTGCACCGTTCAGAGCTGGCGCCATGGGGAACCGTCAGTGCGGGCAGCAAGCCCCGGCTCGGCCCGGGGCTGGTAGGCGGGTCTGCACGGTGCGCGTTCCCAATTCCTTGATTCCGCGCCGGGACCGGCCCGGCCAGCATGGGGCGGCGGACGAGGCCGCCATCGGCGCGCCCGGCGAGCCGGCGGCGCAGGCTGGCGGCGTGGGCGCGTCCGCGGGCAAGCCGCCGCGGTCCGCTCCAGGAGGTGCAGCGGCGTGGGAGGGGTCCACCGGCGACAGCGGTGAAGAGGGCGCCGCGCCCGTCTCCTGGGAAGCGTCGGCCCGCATGCTGCGCGCGCGTCGGCGCCAGTTGCGTACTGCGGTGGTGATGCTGTGCCTGCTGGTCGCCGGCGTAACCCTGGGCCTGGCGGCCTACGAGCGTGCGGAGTTCCGGCACACCGCCATGACGCAGGCCGAGTTGTATGCCCGCGTCATCGAAAGTCACGCCTCGCGCACGCTCACCGGCGTCAGCGGCACGCTGCGGCTGATGTCGCAGTCGCCGCTGTTGCGCGTGGCGGAGCCGGACATGCGCGCCGTGGCGCAGGTGTTGGGCGATCAGCTCTCGGCCCAGGCCTCGTTGCGCAGCCTCGCGGTGCTGGACGGCAGCGGGCGCGTGCTTGTGAGCTCCACGCCCACCGACGTGGGCCGGCGCATCGACCCCGCGAGGCTGCTGCGCCGCGGCATGGCCAACCCGCCGCGCGAGTGGCTGGGCCCCTTGCTGCAGGTGCGAGATCTGGGTGACTTGGCCATGACGCATGTGCCCACCTTGGGCGCGGTGGCGCTGCCGCTGGTGCGGCGCGTGACGCGCGAGGACGGGCAGGAGCTGTGGCTGGTGGCGCTGCTCAATGGCGACTACTTCGCCACCCAGCATGACTTGGCGGTGGCCGACACGCCCATGCGGCCGCTGGTGACGGACTTGCAGGGACAGCTCATCAGCACCGGCGCGGCCGAGCTGCGGCCGGGCCAGTCCGTGAGCCAGTTGCCGCCCTTCAAGCTCTACCTGCCGCAGCGCGAGCACGGCAGCTACATCGCCGACGGCAGCGACGGCGCCACCGCGGTGGGGGCCTTCCGCACCTCGCGCCAGTGGCCGCTGGTGGTGCTGGTGGAGCAGCCCTACGCGCAGCTGCGCCAGGGATGGCTGGAGCGCACCATGCTGTTCGGCGCCGTGGCCACCTCCATGTGCCTGTTGCTGGCCGTGCTGGGCATGGTGGCCGACCGCGGCATGCGCCGCGAACGGCAGACGCAGCGCCAGTTGCTGGCGGCGCACGACGAGATCGCCCGCAACCAGGAGCGTTTTCGCGCCACGTTCGAACAGGCCGCCGTGGGCATGCTGGAGCGCAGCACCGACGGCAGGCTGCTGCGCGTGAACTCGGCCCTGTGCTCACTGCTGGGCTACACCGAGGCCGAGATGCTGGCGCTGGACCCCGAGGCGCTGGTGCACCCGGACGACTGCGCCTCCAGCCTGCTCAACGTGCGGCGGCTCTTCGCCGGCGAGCTCAGCAGCCTCACGCAGGAAAAGCGCTACCGCCGCAAGGACGGGCGCTACGTCTGGGTGCGGCTCAACGCGTCCATCGCGCGCGCGGCCGACGGCCGGCCGGCCTTCATGCTGGGCATCGTGGAGGACGTTTCCGCGCGGCGCCTGGCGCTCAAGGAGCTTGAGCGCGCCCGCCAGCGCGAGCTGCGCATCGGCGCGCGCATCCAGCAGACGCTGCTGGTGCAGCCGCCCGACCAGCGCGTGCCCGGGCTGTGGCTGAGCACCTTCAACCAGGCCTCGCAGGGCATCGACGGCGACTTCGTGGAATTCCTGCCCCTGGGCGACCGGGGCATAGACATCGTCGTGGGCGACGTCATGGGCAAGGGCGTGAGCGCCGCGCTCATTGGCGCGGCCACCAAGATGCAGATCAGCCGCTGCCTGGCCGAGCTCATGGCCAGCCCCGATCACCGCGACGAGCTGCCCACGCCGGCGCAGATCGTGGGCGCGGTCAGCCGCGCGCTCACGCCCAACCTGCAGCAGCTCGAAGCCTTCGTGACCCTGTGCCACCTGCGCATAGACAGCCGCGCCGGCAAGCTCACCTGGGTGGGCTGCGGGCACGAGGAGCCCATGCTCCTCACGGCCAAGGGCTCCATCAAGGTGCTGGCCAACCAGCATCCGCCCTTGGGCGTGCTCGACGAGGACAGCTTCCAGCAGGACACCATGGACATCGCCTCCGACGAGGCGCTGTTCATGTGCTCCGACGGTGCGGTGGATGCGCTGCTGCCCGACGGCAGCCGCATGGGCCGCGAGCAGATCACGGCGCTGGTGACGGAGCTGCTGCAGTACATCCACACGCCCGCGGCGCTGTTGCACAAGCTGCGCCAGCGGCTGCAGGAGTTGGGCGCCATCTTCAAGGACGACCTGACCATGGCGCTGGCCATGCGCACCTTGGGCGACCCGCTGCGCAGCCGCCGCGAGCTGCCGGCACGGCTGGAGGCCATTTACGACGTGCGCGGGCTGGTGGAATACCGGGCGCGCCAGGCCGGGCTGGCCGACGACGAGGTGGCGCTGTTCGTGGTGGCATGCGTGGAGGCGTTCACCAACGTCGTGCGCCACGGCCGGGGCCGCCCGGGCGATTCGCCCATAGAGCTGCTGGTGTCCATCACCGACGAGGCGCTGGTCGTGGAGCTGGTGCACTTGGGCGAGGCCTTCGACGCGCCCGTGCCCACGGCGCTGGCCGAGTTCGACGACTATCCCGAGGGCGGCTTTGGCATGTTCATCATGCATTCGGCCACCGACAAGGTGGAGCACCTGCACGACCGCGGCATCAACACCGTGCGGCTGACGCACCGGCGCGCCTTGAGCCACGTCTGATCCAGGATGCCTGAGGGGTTCCCCAGGTTTTTCCTGGGTGTCCTCTCAGGGAGCCGGAAACAATGTTGCACGGCCTCTCCGCTCTGAAGTGTGATTGAACTTCACACTTATGTAACGACTTCTCACACAGCAGTTTCTAGAGTGGTCCGGTATGGAGCCGGCATGCCGTCGGCATCTTGCCGACGAATGACCTTCACCACGTTCAATCCTCAAGGCGACAGCGCGCCGCGTGCCTCTTTGAAAGGTGCGCTCATTGCGTTTGTTGCCGCGCTGCTGCTGGGCCTGTCGGCCTGGGCTGCGGTGCAGGTGAGCGAGGATTCGCAGGACGTCATGGATCAGGGCCGCACGCGCATGGACAACCTTGCGCGCTCCTTCTCCGAGCACACGGCGCTGACGCTCCAGAACGCGGACCAGGTGTTGCGCATCATCCGGCGCGACTACCTGGAGGACGGTGCGTCGCTGGACATCGCGGCCTGCCTGCAGCGCGGCGACGTCATTGATTCGCAGTTTCACCTGCTCTCGGTCATAGGTGCCGACGGCGTGGTGCTGAACTCGTCACAGCCTTTCCAGCGCGTGAACGTGCGCGACCGGGAGCATTTCCGCGTGCACGCCCAGGGCCAGGGCGACCGCCTCTTCATCAGCCGCCCCCTGGTGGGCCGGGTATCGGGGAAGGCTTCCGTCCAGGTCACGCGGCGCGCCACGGATGCCGAGGGCCGCTTTGCCGGCGTGGTGGTGGTGTCGGTGCAGCCGGAGGTGTTCACGAGCTTCCGGCGCTCGGCGGACGAGGCCCGCGGTGACCTGCTGCTCGTGGGCTACGACGGCATCGTGCGCTCGCACCTGGCGGGCACGGACCGCGAGGTGGGCCAAAGCATGGCGGGCAGCGAACTGCTGGCCGAGGCCCTGGAGCACGGCAGCGGCAGCATCGTGGCACGCTCGCCCATAGACGGGCTGGAGCGCCTCTACGCCTACCGCACGCTGGAGCCGTACGGGCTGGTGGCCTTCAGCGGCATGCGCACGGAATTGCTCCACAAGGAGATGCGCGAGCGGCAACTGCGGGTGATGGGCGCTGCGGTGCTGGCCGCGGTGGCCTTGCTGGGCTTTCTGGCGCTGATGCTGCGCGCCGAGCGCCGCCGCCAAGCGGTGATGGAGCGGCTGCAGCGCAGCGAGCGCGAGGCGCATGCGGCCAACGAGACCAAGACCCGCTTCCTGCGCACCATGTCGCAGGAGCTGCGCACGCCGCTCAACGGCATCCTGGGCTTCTCGGAGCTCATCCGCGACACCTCCACCGATCCCGAGGCGCGCGAGTTCGGCGCCATCGTCCACCACAGCGCCGAGCAACTGCACGGGCTGCTGAGTACGCTGATGGACTTGGCCAAGCTCGAGACCGGCCGCATGGGCCTGCAGGCGGAGCCGGTGGAGCTGAACGCCCTGCTGCGCGAGCTGGTGGACATGCACTTGCCCAGCGCCGAGTCCCGGGGCCTGACGCTGGCGCTGTACGTCGCGCCAGACGCGCCTGCAACCGCCGTCACCGACCGGTTGCGGCTGCTGCAGTTGCTCAATCATCTGGTGACCAATGCCCTGAAGTTCACCGAGCGCGGGCGTGTGCGCCTGTCGCTGGCGGCCGACCCGGCCGGTGTGCTCATCCGTGTACAGGACAGCGGCATTGGCATGTCGCCACTGCAGTTGCGCGCGCTCCAGGACCGCTTTGGCCCGTTGGCGGAGGACTACGTCCATCACGCTCAAGGGCCTGGCCTGGGGCTGCCGCTGGCGCGGGAACTGGCCGAAATCCTGGGCGGCTCGCTCGGCATCGACTCCACAGAGGGCGAAGGCACGCTGGCCGAGCTCAGGCTGCCCCTGCAGCTGGAGGCACGCCCCGGCGTCGCTGCGCCCACCTACAAGGATCGTCCCCTCGCTTCCACGACGCCCTATGTCGCCGCACCCGCGGCCGCAGCGGGCCGTGTCCAAGGAAATCTCACATGAAAGAAGTACCGCTCGCCCTCGTGGTGGACGACAACGCGCTCAACGGCCGGCTGGCCTCCGCACTGCTGCACCGTTTGGGCTGGCAGGCGCAGGTGGCCCAGGACGGCCCGCAAGCCCTTGAACTGCTGGAACGCCAGCGTTTTGACCTGCTGCTGCTGGATCTGCGCATGCCGTCGCTGGACGGCGCGGAAGTGTGCCGCCGCGTCCGCAAGGAGCTGCGCCTGAGCTCGCTGCCCGTGGTGGCCTACACCGCCCATGGCCTGCGGCAGGAACGGGCGGACCTGTGCGCCGCCGGCTTCGACGACCTGCTGCCCAAGCCCACCACGTTCGACGACATGCAACAGCTTTGCCGGAAGTACGCCCCGGAGGTATCCCTGTGAAGTCTTCCTCCTCTTCCCGGGCGCGCGCCGACACCACGGACGCCAAGCCGGCCACGCCCAAATCTCAAGCTGCCGCAACCGCTGCGGCAGGCCAGGGCCGCCGGGCCTGGCTGCTGCTGACGGATACGGCGCATGCCGACCAGGTGGAGTCCGAGCTGGTGGCCGCGGGCTGGCTGGTGGAGGCGCGGCACACGCAGATGCAGCACCTGCTGCTGCAACTGCATTGCGAGCCGACGGCGCCGGACGTGGTGGTGTGCGGCCTCAACTTCGAGGACGGCGACGCCTTCCGGTTGATGCGGCTGCTCAGCGGCGACGCGCGAGCGCCTGCGCTGTTTTTCTCCTCGCGGCAGCCGCGCGCGGTGCTCAAGAGCGCTTTGGCCATGGCCGCGGCCTGCAAGCTGCAGGTGGCCGGCGGGCTGGAGCGGCCGGTGGAGCCCGGCGGTGTTGCACAGGCGCTGCGCGGCTGGAACGGTGTCGAAACGGCGCAGCAGCCCGCACCGCAGACGGATCTGTCGGCCACCGCGCTGCGCGCCATGCTCACGCGCTACCGGCTGCAGGCGTGGATGCAACCGCTGCTGCGCCTGTCCAGCCGCGAGGTGGTGGGCGTGGAAGCGTTCATGCGCGGCGTGGGCGAGGACGGTTCCCCGGTGATGCCGGCCGAGCTGCTGCCCGCGCTCAAGCTCCACGGGCTGCTGGAAGAGGCAACGCTGGCCATGGCGCACCAGCTCAGCAGCTTTCTGGTCGAGTGCCTGGAGCAGGGCATGCCGCTCAGCGGCTCGCTCAACGTTTCGCTGCACTCGCTGTCGGACCCGGGCTTTTGCGGCGAGCTCTCGCGCATGGTCCACCGCAGCGGGCTGGACGCGAGCTGGATCACGCTGGAAATCGCCGAGCGGGACGCGGTGGGCGACCTGCCGCTGGTCATAGAGAACACGGCCCGCATCCGCATGCTGGGCTTCAACCTCGCGTTGGACAACTTCGGCACGGCCTATTCCAGCCTGCTGCAGTTGTCGCAACTGCCCTTCTCCGAGCTCAAGCTCGACCGCACGCTGGTGGCCGATATGGACGCCGATCTCACCAAGCAGGTCGTGGCCGGCGCTTCGGCCAGTCTGGCCCGCGGCCTGGGCATGCGCGTGGTGGCTTCCTGCGTGGAAACGGCGGCCGAGTTGCGTGCGGCGCAGGCTGCGGGCTGTACAGACGTTCAGGGCCACCTGCTGGCGCGGCCCATGCGCGTGGAGGCCATGCGCCAATGGCTGCATGGCCTGGACGCGATGCGGTTGCCGCCGGGCAGCCTGCCGGACCTGCAGGCCTGATGCTCAACCGCACCGAGACCCGCGCGGCCTACTTGGGCGAAGGCGCCCGGTGGCACGGGTGCGGCCCGGTGGTGTCAGGCGGCGATGAGTTGCTGCAGGGCTTTTGCGTAGCGCTGCAGGAGGTGCTGCTCCTGCGTGGAGAAGCGGCGCGGCTGCCTGTCCAGCGCGCACAGCGTGCCCAGCACGTGGCCGGCAGCATCGATCAAAGGCGCAGAGACGTAGGAGCGTATGTAGGGCGTGCCCGTCACCAGCGGATTGGTGGCAAAGCGCGGGTCCTGCCTGGTATCGGGCACGTGCAGCATGCGGCGCTCAGCCACCGCGTGGGCGCAAAAGGCCACCTCGCGTGGCGTCTGCCGCGGCTGCAGGCCGACGCGGGAGAGAAACCACTGGCGGTCCTGGTCCACCAGCGACACGGCCGCCATGGGCACGCGCAGCTGTTCGGCCACCGAGGCGGTGATGCGGTCAAAGGCTTGTGCCGGCGGCGTATCCAGCAGCCCCGTTCGCCGCAGCGCAGCCAGGCGCTCTGCGTCGTTGGTCGGTATGGGAGCAGGCTGAAAACACATGGGATGTATTGTCGTCTGCCCCGTTGGACGCTTCGTAACTGCTTGCCAGCCGTTGGCATTGCACAGGTTTCAAGCCTCGGCCTGCGTACCGGCGTGGCGCTACCGTGAAATATCAAGGAAGGATTGGGGAAGGCCTGGCGTGCACAACGTCGGCTATTGCCCAAAAATTACAAGGCATGAACACGAATACCGTTTGGACTGCCCTGCGACGCCTGTGGCAGCCGTCATCGCTGGCGCCGGCCGGTATCGCGGTGGACGATGCCCATATCACGGGCGATACGCCGATTCGCCGCATCTTCGAGCGGCTGTCCCGTGCCAACACGCTGATGTCACTGCGCAGCGAGGACGGCGACTTTGATGCCTTGGCCAAACTGCTGTCCGCCGGGCGCACCGGCCTGACGCTGCAGTTGCACGCGCGCGAGGGCGTGCCCGTCGACGCCATACCGCCCGTTTTGAAGGCCACGCTGTGTTGTGACATGGGCGTGCTGTTGTTTGCTCTGTCCGGCGCGCGGCTGGACCGGCACAGCGGTGCGGTGCACGTGCCCTACCCGCGGGACATCGAGCAGGTGCAGTCGCGGCGGCATTTCCGCGTGACAGCGCTCAACGGCTCCCAGTACCGTGCGGAACTGCTGCTGCCCGGCTTGGGCCGGGTGCCGCGGGTACGCAACCTCAGCGAGGAGGGCGTGTCCTTCGAGGCCAACAACGCGCCGGCCCTGGCTCAAGGCACGCTGTTCCATAACGTCATCCTGGAGCTTGACGGCGAGCCGCTGGAAGTGCCCGTACTGCAGGTGGTGCACTGCCGCGACTACGGCGACTACTGCACCGTGGGCGCGCACTTCGAGATCGTGGTGGCGGACGAGGCGAGGCAACTGCGGCGCTGGATCGCCGCGGCGCAGTCAGGCATGCTGACCAAGGCCTCGGAAGACGACGTGTGAGGCGCCGGAGCGCGGCGCGCAGGGCCGCGTCACGCGGCCCTGAAGGCGCTCAAGCCGGCTGCTCGATGCGCTCGAAGCGGTAGCCCACGCCATACACCGGGACGAGCTTCCAGCCCTTGCTGCCGTCCAGGCCCAGCTTTTTGCGCAGGCGGCTGACGTGGGTGTCCACAGTGCGGGTATCCACCTCGGCGTTGAGCCCCCAGATCTTGTTGAGCAGGTGGTCGCGTGACAGCAGCTTGCCTGGGTTCTGGAAGAGGTAGGCGCTGAGATCGAATTCCTTTTGCGTGAGCATGACCGGCTCACCGTCGAGCGACAGGCGCTGGCGCTGGATGTCGATTTCGAACGCACCCAGGCGCAGCACCGGCAGCGCGCCGGAGCGCACGCGCCGGCCCAGGGCGGCCACGCGCGCGAGCAGCTCTGCCGGCTTGGGCGGCTTGACCACGTAGTCGTCCGCGCCGGCCTGCAGCGCGGAAACGACGGTTTCTTCGTCGTCGCGCGCGGTCAGCACAAGGATGGGCGTTTCCCAGCCCAGGTTGCCGCGAGCCCATTGCAGCAGGTCAGCGCCGGTGCCGTCAGGCAGCATCCAGTCGATGAGCAGCATGTCAAAGCGCTCTTTCTTGAGTGCGTCGATGTACTGCGCCACGGTGCCATGGGCTGCCACCGTGTGGTTTGCTTCCTCCAGCCACAGCCGCAACAGGTCCTGCTGGTCCTGGTCGTCTTCTGCAATGCCGATGTGCATGGCGTCTTGAATACTTCTTCGGGTGAATCGAAACAGGATACCGCAGCGTCCTGTCCGCGCCGCGCGGGTCGTGCAGGCACATCTGCCAGTCCGGCCCTCGATTGACGTCTCTCAACGCCTGTCAGCGACTGTACGACTGCACGATCTCATTGCCACATACAAGTTTGATCCAAAAACCAAACTTCTCACGATGACACGCTCTTCTCACACGCCCAAACGCCGCGCCGTATTGAAGAAAATTTAAGGCTCAGCACAAAGGGAAGACAGGCTTTGTGTCGGTATGCGCAGGACTCCTCCCAAAGAAAGGGTCAGCGTCGATGAGATATGGGTTGCGTGTATGTTGTTTTCTTGACGCCATCAGATATTCGGAACGACGCTGAGATTCAACGCGCCGCGAAAACCGGCTGGCAGCCTGATGGACTGCACCGTTCGGTTTTCAAGGCCGGCGCACGGCCAGCAGCCGTCGGGACCAGTACGGCGCCGAGATGTGCTCCAACCGCACCTGGCCGCCCGTGGACGGTGCATGCACGAAACGATCGTTGCCCACGAATATGCCGGCATGCGTCACCTGGCTGGTGGCGCCGAAAAGCACCAGATCACCACTGCGCAGCTCTTGCGGCGGGATGTCGCGCCCCCAGTCCCGCAGGCCTGAGGTGGATCGCGGCGACACCATGCCGGCGGCGTGCCGGTACACGTGGGCAATGAGCCCGCTGCAATCGAAGCCGGACTCCGGCGTGTTGCCGCCGTAGCGGTAAGGCGTGCCGACCAGGCCCAGCGCGTACACCGTGGCGTCGCGGGCCTGCTCCTCGCTCAAGCGGGAAATGCCGGGCTCGGACGGTGTCATCCGTGAGCGCACAGCGCCTTGTGCAGGCGGCGGCGCGGTGGCACAGCCTTGCAGCAACACCACCAACGCAGCCGGGACCAGAACAAAAAACGTGGAAACGCGCATGAGGCGGATTCTCCCCGCCGACCCGCGCTGCAGGCAACGCTGCCACAGCCATGCCTGCGCGCACGCGACACCCGTCACACTGCGGCCTTGGATGCCGGCGCAACGGCGACGGCATCCAAGGCCTGAAACTCAGTTGCGGAAGTTCTGCGTCACCATCAGGCCGCGCCGGCCACCGTCCAGCACGCCTATGCCCACGCGGCCAAAGCCCGGGCGCAGGATGTTGGCGCGATGGCCGGGCGAGTTCATCAACCCGCGATGCGCCAGCTCCAGCGTGGGCGCCAGCGCCAGGTTCTCGCCCGCAAGCAGGAATCGCACTCCACCGCGGCGCATGCGGTCGAAGGGACCGCTGCCCTCCGGCGTCACGTGCGAGAAGTAGCCCCGGGCAAACATGTCGCGCGAGTGGGCGCGCGCCACTTCGGTGGCCTCGGGGTCGGCACGCAAAGGACGCAGCCCCTCCTTTTCCCGCTCCTGGTTCACCAGCTCCAGCATGCGCGCCTCCAACTCCGGCCTCGGCCGCGGGTTGGCCACGGTGTAGGACAGCGTGATGCGCTCGTCCGACTCCGGCTTGACCGTGAGCAGGTTGAACGTGCGCCCGGCCGCCTCGTCGAACACCGGCCCAAGGTGCGCCTCCACCCACTGTGCGGGCAAGGACAGCCGCTGCGCCAGGCGGCTGTCGCGCGCGGCGGCGTTGAAGCCCTCCGGCAACGGCAGGGCCAACAGCAGCATCACGGCCAGCGTGGCGTCGATGAGCCCATTGCCCAGGCCGGGCAGCAAGCCCAGCGCACGGTTGGCGCCATGGGCGTGCGCGCGCTGCGGCAGCGTCTGCGCCCGGCCCAGCAGCAAGCGGCCCAAAAGAACGCGCACGAGCATGAAGATGAGCAGGAAGGCCAGCGGCTGAGCCCAAGCCGCATCCATGTAGCGCTGCAGGTTGGGCGCCACGCGGGCATAGCCCCACAAGGCCGCGAACAAGGCGGCGGCCAGGCTCAACAGGTCCAGCGCGGACAGGATGAAGCCTCGGCGCCAGCCGCTCCACAAACCCAGCAGAACGATCAGGCCCAGCAACACGTCCACGAGGTTCAAGGGTGGCATGGCAAAGCGGGCGGCTCGTCGGAATGCGCGACTTCGGCACGCCCCGTGCCCGCAGCCTGCGTCATAGCGGCAGCGGCGTGTCGCGCCGGCCTGCTAACGGGCATAACGCTTGCCGCGCCCGTGATCCGCCGCCCCTACCCGACGGGTGGTCCGCAAACCCGACCTGACGGAGAAACAGCCCGTGGATTTCGGCTACCCCCGCCCGCAGTTGCAACGCAAGCATTGGCAATGCCTCAACGGCCCCTGGCGCTTTTGCTGGGACGACGAAGGCCGCTGTGCCTCGCCCAACGACATCGCCGACTGGCCGCTGGAAATCCAGGTGCCTTACCCGCCGGAGGCCACGGCCAGCGGCATAGGCGACCGGGGCTTCCACAAGATCTGCTGGTATGAGCGCGACGTGGACATTGCGCCCGGCAACGATCGCGTGATCCTGCGCTTCGGCGCCGTCGACTACCAGGCCAAGGTCTGGGTCAACGGCAGCCTGGCGGCCACGCACGAGGGCGGGCACACGCCGTTTGCGGCCGACATCACGCGCATGCTCTCGGCCGACGGCCGCCAGCGCATCACCGTGCAGGTGATGGACGACCCGCACGAGCTGACCAAGCCGCGCGGCAAGCAGGACTGGCAACTGGAACCGCACTCCATCTGGTATCCGCGCACCACCGGCATCTGGCAGACCGTGTGGGTGGAGCGCGTGGGCCGCATCTACGTCGACAAGATCCGTTGGACGCCCAAGGTGGAGGGCTACATGATCGGCTTCGAGGCCCGCATCGTCGGCGACGAGCTCGGGGACGATCTCTCCGTCGAGGTCGAGCTCAGCCACGGCGAGCGGCTGCTGGCGCGCGACCGCTACCGCGTCGTCCAGCACGAGGTGGACCGCTTTGTGGTGCTCTCCGATCCCGGCATAGACGACTACCGCAACGAGTTGCTGTGGAGCCCCGAGCGGCCCACCTTGATTGACGCGCGCATCCGCCTGCTGGCGGGCGAGCAGGTGCTCGACGAGTTCAGCTCCTACACCGCGCTGCGCTCGGTCACCATCCTGCGCGACCGGTTCATGCTCAACGGCCGGCCATACACCTTGCGCATGGTCCTGGACCAGGGCTACTGGCCCGACACCCTGCTGGCCGCGCCCAACGACGCCGCGCTGAAGAAGGACGTGGAGCTGGCCAAGGCCATGGGCTTCAACGGCGTGCGCAAGCACCAAAAGATTGAAGACCCACGCTACCTCTATTGGGCCGACCGGCTGGGCCTGCTGGTGTGGGGGGAAATGCCCTCGCCCTACCGTTTCACGCGCACGGCCATCAAGCGGCTCATACGCGAGTGGACGGAGGCCATAGACCGGGACTACAGCCACCCCTGCGTCATCGTCTGGGTGCCGTTCAACGAAAGCTGGGGCGTGCCCGACCTCACCGCGATACGCGAGCACCGGCACGCGGTGGAAGCGCTCTACCACCTGACCAAGACGCTGGACGCCACGCGCCCCGTCATAGGCAACGACGGCTGGGAATCCAGCGCGACGGACATCATCGGCATACACGACTACGACGCCAACCTGGACCATATCCGCCAGCGCTACGGCGGCGAGACCAAGACCGAGCAGCTCTTCGACCGGCGCCGCCCGGGCGGGCGCATCCTGACGCTGGACGGCTACCCGCACCGCGGCCAGCCCATCATGCTCACGGAGTTTGGCGGCATACGGTTCATCAAGAAGCCGGAGCCTGGCGTGAAGTCCACCTGGGGCTACAGCTCGGCGATGGACGAAGAGACCTTCGCGCGCCAGTACGAGGAGTTGCTGCACACCATCATCCACACGGCGCTGTTCAGCGGCTTTTGCTACACGCAGTTTGCCGACACCTTCCAGGAAGCCAACGGGCTGCTGATGGCCGACCGCACGCCCAAGGTTTCGATGGAACGCATTGCCGCAGCCACGCGCATTTCCGCCACGCACATCCCGGGCGTGGTGTGACGCACGCCGCCGGCCACGAGGTTTTGACGATGACCACAGCCACCACTTTCCAGGACGTTTTCGGCAGCCCGCCGGCCGTCTACGCCCGCGCGCCCGGCCGCGTGAACCTGTTGGGCGAGCACACCGACTACAACGAAGGTTTCGTGCTGCCCATCGCCATCCCGCAAAGCACGCGCGTGGCCATGCGGCGCGCAAGCGGGCCGCGCTCGCGCGTGCATGCCGCCGCCTATGGGCGCACGGTGGAGTTCGCGCCGGGCACGGACGCACCGACGGACGAAGGCAACCCGTTTGCGCGCTACGTCAGCGGCACGCTGCTCGAAGCTGCCCACGAGGGCCTGGAGGTACCCGCGCTGGACATCTTCGTGGTGTCGGACGTGCCCATAGGCGTGGGCCTGTCCTCCAGCGCGGCACTGGAGGTGGCGGTACTGCGTGCGCTGCGGGACCTGTTGGGCGCTGAAATCGACGACGTGCGCATCGCCCAAGTGGCGCAGCGGGCGGAAATCGAGCATGCGGGCGTGCGCTGCGGAATCATGGACCAGATGGCTTCCAGCCTGGCCGACACGAGAAGCGCTTTGTTCCTGGACACGCGTACGCTGCGGCGGCAGCTCATCCCACTGCCCGAAGGCAGCTCGGTGCTGGTGATGGATTCGGGCGTGGCCCGCTCGCTGGCCACCAGCGGCTACAACCAGCGCCGCGCCGAATGCGAGGCCGCCGCTGCTGCGCTGGGTGTGCCGGCGCTGCGTGACGTGGACTACGTCTCCGCCGTGGAACAGCTCACCGACGACACGCTGCGTCGCCGTGCCCGCCATGTGGTGAGCGAGAACCAGCGCGTGCTCTCCGCCGCTGCGGGCGTGGATGCCATCGGCTTCGGACAGCTCATGAACGCCTCGCACGCCAGCCTGCGCGATGACTACGAAGTCTCCGTGCCGCCAGTGGACCGCCTGGTGGAGTTGCTGCAGCAACATCCCGGTGTTTTCGGCGCACGCATGACTGGCGCGGGCTGGGGCGGCGCCTGCGTGGCGCTGTGCCGTTATGGCGAGCAGGAAAAAGTGGCGAGGGATGTATTACCGGCTTATGCGGACCTGGGAGAAACGGGGCGGGCGCTGGTGCCGGAATTGGATCAATTTTAAAAGGGGTGGCATGGAAACAAGTTGGAGTTTCCGGCCCCC
>NZ_JAXOJX010000090.1:0-26614 GCF_034427735.1 Azohydromonas lata | reverse complement strand
AACCGTCACCGTCGTCATCACCGGCGCCGAGGACAGCGCCGTCATCAGCGGTCGCGACACCGGCGCGGTGACCGAGGACGCCAGCTCGCCGACCCTCTCCGACAGCGGCACGCTCGCCATCAGCGACGCGGACGGCGGCCAGGCCGCCTTCACCGGTACGGCGGACGTCGTGGCTGCACCCGGTACCTTGGGCAGCCTGGACATCGCTGCCAACGGCACGTGGACCTACAGCGTCGCCAACAGCGCCGTGCAGTACCTGGTGGCCGGACAGAGCAAGTCCGAAGTCTTCACCGTCCGGTCCGTGGATGGCACGGAGCACACGGTCGAAGTGACGATCCACGGCACGGCCGACGCGGTCACGGTGAGCAGCCCCGAGGTCAACGAGGCCTCGCCCTGGGCCGTGTTCACGGTCCGCGGCAACGCCGGCGAGCCGCTGCGCCTGCAACTGGCCGACGGCAGCGCCACGGGCGCAGGCACCGATTTCGCGTCAAGCGGCGCAGGCTTGGAAATTTCCCTGGATGGCGGCCGCACCTGGAGTGCCTATGCCGGCGGCGCGACCCTGCCCGCCGACGGCGTGCTGCTGGCACGCACGCCCATCGTCAACGACGGCGTGAGCGAGGGCGCCGAGAGCTTCACCCTGACGGCCACGCCCGTGGGAGGCCTGGCCGCCGTGGGCACGGCCACGGTACGGGACGACGGCACAGGCACCGTGTTCCGCAACGACGGCAGCGCCGATGCACAGGCGCTGCTCGACGACGACCGGGCCGTGAGCGTCTCCAGCGTGCGCATCAACGAGGCATCGCCCTACGCCGTCTTCACACTCAGCGGCGGCGCGGCGCAGCAGGTGCAACTGGCCCTGGCGGCCGGCACGGCCGATGCCGCGGACTACGGCGGCACCGAAACGGCCCACCCGCAGCTGGAAGTGTTCGACGGCAACCAATGGGTCCAGTACCAGGCCGGCAGCTGGACACGGCTGGATGCGCAGGGCCGCTTGCTGGTGCGCACCGCCATCACCAACGACGCCCTGGACGAGGGCGACCACGACTTCGCGCTGCGCGTGCAGACCACGGGCGGCGGCCGCTACAGCGGCACCGGCGTCATCGACGACCACGGCGGCGGCAGCCTGTTCCTGGTCGGCAACCACAGCGGCCTGGCTGACACACCCGGCACCGCGGGCGCGCCCCGGCTCGACGACGACAGGCCCGTCCCGGTACCTGTGCCGGTGCCGGCGCCGGCGCCGGCGCCCGCACCGGAGCCGGCACCCGCGCCGGCCGTCGTGGCACCTGCACCCGTACCGGCAACGGTACAGCGCTTCGACTCGGCGCTGGCATCGCCCGTCTTGGCCACTGCGACGGACCCCATCGTCCTCGCCCCGGTGCAGTCCAGCGTGGCCGACACGCGCGACGTGGGCGACATCTACACGCGCTCCAGCGGCTTCCGCACCATGGTCACCCCGGCCAACGAGCCCACGCTGCGCACCTTCCGCGGCCTGGAGGACCAGGTGGTGCCCGCGGTCAGCCAGATCAACCTGCAAGTGCCTGCCGACGCCTTCGTCCACACCGACGCCAACGAGACGGTGACGCTCGTGGCCACGCTGGCCGACGGCCGGCCGCTGCCCACGTGGCTGCAGTTCGACGGCAAGGCCGGCACCTTCACCGGCCAGCCGCCGGCGGGCAAGGCGCTGGACCTGCGCATCAAGGTGCAGGGCCGCGACTCGCAGGGCCGCGAAGCCAACGCGATGTTCCGCATCAAGTCCGCGCCCGGGACCACCCCTGGCGCCGCACCCGAGGGCCTGCCTGAAGCCGAACAAGGCGCCAACGCCCCGGCCACCGGCGTGGGCAGCCGCGGCGGCCTGGACGCGCAGCTCATGCGCGGCGACGCGCTGGGCCAGCGCCAAGGCCTGTGGCAGTCGCAACGCAACGGGCAGAAGATCGCGCAACGCCCAACGGTGCGCCGTGGCGCCTGACGCCAACTTTGTCGCGCCGGCCCGCTGAACGCCATGCCCGCCCCGTTCCCTCGGCGGGGCGGGCATGTTCAGATGGCGGCCTGCCCATGACGGTCCGTTGCACGGCCCGCGGCCTTCAGCGCACGCCCTTGCCGCGTGCCCGCCCATGGGCTGGAAGGCATGGGACGCGGCGCCCCTCAGGCCATGCGCAGCCCCTCATGCGCGCAAGGGCCGATGCGCCCCCGACATGACCCTCAGGACAAGCCATGAGCTTTGACAGTCAGGACGTTTTGCACCTGCTGGCCGCCACGCGCAACGCCGATGGCGCTGCCGCACGCCGCTTCACGCTGCTCAACCGCACGCGCGAGCACGTGCCCTACCACGCCGCCGTGTTGTGCCAGGACGGCGAGTTGCTGGGCCACTCCGGCGCCAGCCGGATGGACACGCTGGGCCCCTACGCCCAATGGCTGCAGCGCGTGGCACGCGAGCGCGCCCACCAGCCCGGTACGTTTGAAGCCGCGGACCTGCCCGCGGCCCTGGGCTCGGCCTGGAACGAATGGTGGCCGCCCTACGCGCTGTCGCTGGCGGCTGCGCAGGGCCGCCAACTGCTGCTGGTGCGCGAGCTGCCGTGGACGGCGGCGGAAGCCGATGCGCTGCACGAGTGGTTCGACACCTGGCAGCTCGCCGAACAGGCGGCCGACGCCCAAGCGCCCCGCCGCGTCGTGGATTTCCAACTGCTGCGCCGCCGCCTGCGGGAAGTGCGCCTGCGCAGGAAGACCGGCCTGGCGCTGGCCGCCGTGGCGCTGCTGCTGGCCTTGCCCGTGAAGCTGACGGTGCGCGCGCCGGGTGAAATCGTCCCTCGCGAGCCCACCGTGCTGCGCGCCAGCGTGGACGGCATGGCGCGGCGGCTGCTGGTCGAGCCCAACCAAGCGGTCCAGTCCGGTCAGTTGCTGGCCGAGCTCGACGACGCGGCCGCGGCCAGCCGGCTGCTGGTGGCGCGCCAGGCGCTGGCCACCGCCGAGGCCGAGTGGCGCCAGACCATGCAACAGGCGCTGGACGACCCGCGGGCCAAGGCCCAACTGGCCGTGACGCAAGGCCGCATGGAGGAAAAGCGCACCGAGGTGGCCTACCTCAGCGACCAGGTGCGCCGCACCGAGGTGCGCGCGCCGCACGATGGCGTGGTGCTGGTGGACGACCCCGGCAATTGGGCCGGCCGCACCGTGACTGCCGGCGAACCGCTGCTGCGGCTGGCCAAGCCGGACGACCAGGAGGTCGAGGCCTGGCTGCCCGTGGCCGATGCCGTGGAACTGGGCGATGGCAGCCCGTTGAAACTGTTTCTCGCCAGCCGGCCGGCCAGCCCGGTGCAAGCCAGCTTGCGCCTGTATGCGTTCGAGGCGTCGCAACGCCCCGAAGGCGGCCTGGCCTACCGGCTGCGCGCCAGCCTGGCCGGTGCGCCCACCGAGCGGCTGGGTGCACGCGGCACGGCCCACGTGGACGGCCCGCGCGTGCCCTTGGTGTACTGGGTGCTGCGCCGCCCGCTGGCTGCACTGCGCGAAGCCACCGGCTGGTGAGCATGGGCGCCGCACTGCAACTGCCAGCCGGCATGGCGCTGGCGCCGCCCCCGTGGCCGGCACTGCGCCAGGAGCTGCAACTGCACCACGCCCCCGCGTTGGCCGACGGCTCGCCAAGCTGGACGCTGCACGACCCGGTGCGCCACCGTTTCACGCGCATCGACTGGATCACCTACGAAGTGCTGCGGCGCTGGTGGGTGGCCGACGCAGCGCTGATCGCCGAGGAGGTCAACGCGCACACCACGCTGGCCATCTCGGCCGAGCACGTGCAGCAGGTGCTGGAGTTTGCGCGGCGCAACGAGTTGACGGAGCCCACCGCCGCGCTGCCCGCGCCGCCGCGCGTGAGCGGGCTGCGTGCCGCGGCCACCTGGCTGCTGCACCACTACCTCTTCTTTCGCATACCGCTGTTCAGCCCCGACGCACTGCTGCAGCGGCTGTTGCCCTGGGCCCGGCCCCTGGGCAGCCGCTCCTTCGGACGGGCCACGCTGGCAGCGCTGCTGCTGGGCCTGCTGGCCGTGGTGTGGGACTGGAGCGCCTTCACCACGCAGGCGGTGGACATGCTGTCCTGGCGCGGGCTGGCCTTGTACGGCGTGACGCTGGTGGCGGTGAAGATCGCGCACGAGTTCGGCCATGCCTTCACGGCGCGGCACCACGGCTGCCGGGTGCCGACCATGGGCGTGGCCTTCATGGTGCTGTGGCCCGTGGCGTACACGGACACGTCGGAAGTCTGGCGCCTGTCGGACGCGCGTGCGCGCCTGAGCGTGGCACTGGCCGGCGTGCGCACCGAGCTCACCATCGCGGCCTGGGCCACGCTGGCTTGGGCGCTGATGCCCGATGGGCCCTTGCGCGCGGTGGCCTTCACGCTGGGGACGCTGACATGGGTGAGCACGGTGGCGGTCAACCTCAGCCCCTTCATGCGCTTTGACGGCTACTTCGTGCTGTGCGACCTGCTGGACCAGCCCAACCTGCACGAGCGCAGTTTCGCGCTGGCCCGCTGGTGGCTGCGCCGCGTGCTGCTGGGGTGGGAAACCCCAGCGCCTGAGGAGATGGCGCCGGGCCTGCGCCGCGCGTTGATGGCCTTTGCCTTCGTGACCTGGGCCTACCGGCTGACCTTGTATTTGGGCATCGCCTGGCTGGTTTATCACTTTGCGATCAAGGCGGTGGGCATCGTGCTGTTCGCCGTCGAACTGGGATTTTTCATCATGCTGCCCGTGATACGTGAGCTCAAGCTTTGGCACGCCGGCCGCCAGGGCTGGCGCGGCAGCCGGCGGCTGCGCCTGACGCTGGGCGTTGCGGCGGCCGTGGCCGCTGCGGGCTTCGTGCCCATGGCGGGCCACGAAAGCGCCGGCGCCGTGCTGCAGCCCGCGCAACACCTGGCGGTGCGGCTGCCCACCGCCGCCGTGCTCGAAAAGATGCACGTGCAACCGGGCCAGCAGGTGAAGGCCGGCACCTTGCTGCTGGAGGCCTCCGCCTCGGCCATGGAGCAGCGGCTGCAGGCGGCGCAGGTGCGCATACGCCAGTTGCAGGCCCAGGTGGCGGCCGCCAGCGTGGACACGCAGCAGCAGGCGCAATGGGGCTCCTTGCAAAAGCAACTGGCCACGGCGCGGCAGGAGGCCGTGGCGGCGCAGGAGGACATGGCCCGCCTGCGCCCGCGCGCGCCCTTTGACGGCATGGTCATGGCCGTGGACGAAGCCGCACGCGCGGGCGGCGTGGTCAGCCCCCAGCAGACGCTGCTGCAACTGGCCGAGCCCAACCGCTGGCGCGTGGTGGCGTATGCCGGTGAGAGCACGGCGCGCGCGCTGCAGCCCGGCGACGGCGCCCGCTTCGTGGCCGATGCCGCCCCCATGCGCGGCTTGAGCGCGCGCGTGGTGAGCGTGGCGCCGCACGCCAGCACCGTGCTGGCCGAGCCCATGCTGGCGCAGGCCCATGGCGGTGCGCTGGAGGCCACGAGCCAGGGCCGTGAATGGCTGCTGGCGCAGCCCATGTACCGCGTGGAGCTGGAGCTGCTGGCGGATGCTTCCCTGTCGCCGCGGCAGTGGCGCGGCCATGCCGTGCTGGCGCAGCCGGCGCGCAGCGCCTGGGAGCGGGTGTGGACGGCGGCGGCGGCCGTGATGGTGCGGGAGCTGGGATTCTGAGCGCTGGCCGCTGACTAGGCCGGCTCGGCCTGCGGGCATTCCAGCGTCAGCGTGACGCTGAAGACGGCGCCATGTCCCGGCTCGCTTTGCAGCGCCAGCTCGCCGCCCATGCTGTCCACCAGGCGGCGGACGATGGACAGGCCCAGGCCGCTGCCGCCAAAGCGCCGCGTGGTGGAGCTGTCGGCCTGGGTGAAAGGCTCGAAGATGCGGGCCTGCTGCTCGGCCGTGATGCCCATGCCCGTGTCCGCCACGTCAAAGCGCAGCGTCACCGTGCGCCGCGTGCGGCCCATCTCGCGCACGCGCAGCTCCACGCTGCCCGCGGGCGTGAACTTCACGGCGTTGCCGGCCAGGTTGAGCAGCACCTGCTTCACCCGCAACGGGTCGCCCACGAGGTGCACGGACGACAGCGGCGCTGCGCTCATGTGCAGGGCCAGGCCCTTGGCATCGGCCTGCGGCTGCACCAGCACCCGCACGGCTTCCAGCAGCTCGCCCAGGTCGAAGGGCACGGCTTCCAGCTGCAGTTGCCCGGCCTCTATGCGCGAGAGGTCCAGCACGTCGTTGGTCAGCGCCAGCAACTGCTCGCCGGCTTGCTGGATGTGACCCACGTAGTCCGCGGCCTTGGGCGGCAGCGCCATGTGGCGCATCAACTGGCTCAGGCCAATGACGGCATTGAGCGGCGTGCGTATCTCGTGGCTCATGTGGGCCAGGAAGGAGCTCTTGGCGCGGCTGGCCGCTTGCGCCTGCGCCTCGCTCGCGCGCAGCGCCTCGTTGGCCCGCTCCAGCCGCCGCACGCCGGCCACGAACAGCCAGGCCGCGGCCACCAGCGTGATGCTGAACAGCACCGTGACCGCCAGCGTGAGGGTGCGCGTCTGGCGCCACTGCGACAGCGCCTCCTCCATGGACGTGGCCACCGACACGCGCAGCGGCAACTGGCCGATGCTGCGGTAGGCCGAAATGCGCTCCATGCCGTCCAGCGGGCTCCTGACGATGGCGTGGCCCAGGTCGTCCAGGGTGAGGGCCGTCGCGCCCTGGCCGCCGAACGTGCTGCCCAGGCCCTGGCTCACGCCGCCCACCACGCGGGCGCGCACCACGCCGTCCATGCCCAGCAGCATGACCTCGCCCTGCGCGCCCAGCTCCACGCCGCGGAACACCTCCTCGAAGTAGTCCGGGTCCAGCGAGGCCACCACCACCCCGAGCACGTGGCCGTCCTCGGTGCCGATGCGGCGCGAGAGCTGCAGGCTCCAGCGCCCGGAGACCTTGCCCAGCACCGGCTTGCCGACGAACAGGCCGTTGTCCGACAGCAGCGCCGCCGCCGCCGGCACGCTGCCCGGCTGCAGGTGCACGCGCACGTGCTCGCGGTCGCTGAAGTCCATGCGGCCGGTGCGGCGGCCCAGCGGATCGAGGTTGGAGCCGACGAACTTTCCCTGCCCATCCAGCAGGGAAAGCTGCAACAGGATGCGTGGCGCCAGGCCCGTCTCGTTGGCGTAGCCCACCAGGTCGGCCGGGGTGAAGGTGTCGTCGTGAAAAGCCTCGCTCACGCGCAGCGTGGCCTGGTCTACGGAGGCCAGCACGCGCAAGGTCTGCTCCTGCAGCGCGCGGGCGAGATTGGCGTTCTGCCGCACCTCGGCCTCCACGGCGTCATCCCACTTCATGCGCAGCAGCACGCCGGTGACGCCCCAGACCACCAGCAGCAGGCACACGGCCGCCAGCATCACCAGCCGGCTCAGCGGCCAGCGGGGCATGTGGGTGGACAGGGATTTCGCGGCCCTGAGGAAGGCATCGAGCATCGAGGGCAATGGCAGCGTGGACAGGGCGCGGCGCGGGCCTTGGGCCGCGCCGGCAGGCCGCATTGTGCCCAGGGCGGGCGTGGTGGGCTGCGCGAATGCCTGATGCTTTTGGAGTGGAAGCCGCCGGCTGCCGGCTGGGTCATGAAGCGGCCCCCGGGCAGCTCCCGCCCTACTCCTCCACCTCGTACCCCAGCGCGCCCATGGCATGGCTCACCAGCCGGTCCAGGATGCGGTCGAGCTGCTCGCGCTCCGCGCCGTCCAGACAGGCCACGATCTGCTCGTTGCGCCGCCTGATCTCGCCCTTGAGCTTGCGCCACAGCGCCTGCCCCTGCGGCGTGAGATTCAGGACGACGCCGCGCCCGTCCACGGCGCTGGTCTGCTTGTCCACCAGGCCCTGGTCCACCAGGGTCTGCGCCGCGCGGCTGGCCTGGCCCTTGGTGAGGTTGGCCAGCCGCGCCAGGTCGTTCACCGACAGCGGCGAGAACGAGCCCACGGCCGAAAGGCAGCGCGCCTCGTTGAGCGGGATACCGATGGCCTCCTGGTACGCCGCCTGGCTCACGCGGTCCGTCAGCTTGGACAGCGTGTGCAGGCGGTGCGTGAAGGTGCGGTCCAGTTCAAAGTCGGCTTTCTTCGCTGCCATGGTCGCAGAGGCGGTGGGTTCGGGTCGGGGCGGAACTTACCCCATTTGCCGCGTGGGCCGGTGGCCGTACGTCAGTCCAGCCGGATGTCGTTGGCGCGTATGACTTTGCCCCACTTCTCGCGCTCGCTCTTGGCATAGGCCGCCATCTGCTGCGGCGAGCTGGGAATGGCCTCCAGCCCCAGGGTCTGGAAGCGGGCCTTCACCGCCGTGGTGTCCAGCGCCGCCAGCAGCGCCTTGTTCAGCGCCGCGATGGCCTGCGCCGGCGTGGCCGCGGGCACCACCAGGCCCTGCCAGGCGTAGGCCTCGAAGTCCTTCACGCCCTGCTCCTGCAGCGTGGGCACCGTCTCGAAGCCGCTCACGCGCTTTGGGCTGGCCACGGCCAGGGCGCGCAGCTTGCCGGAGAGGATGTGCGGGTAGGCGCTGGCCGTGTCGGCGAACATGAAGGGCACCTGGCCGCCGATGACGTCCTGCACCGCGGGCGCCGCGCCGCGGTAGGGCACGTGCGTCAGCGCCAGGCCGCTGCGCTCGCGGAACAGCTCGGTGGCCAGGTGGTGCGGGCTGCCGGCGCCGGGCGTGGCGTAGGTGATGCCCTGCGGCTGCCGCTTGGCCCAGGCCAGGAACTCGGCCAGGTTCTTGGCCGGCACGCCGGTGTTGACCACCAGCAGCATGGGGAATCGCGTCATCAGCCCCACGGGCGCGAAGTCCTTCTCCGCGTTGTAGGGCAGCTTGGCATAGAGCGAGGGGTTGGCCGCCAGCGTGGCCGTGTCGGCCGTGAGCATGAGGTGGCCGTCGGCCTTGCCCTTGGCGACGTAGTCCGCGCCGATGTTGGTGGCGGCGCCGGGCTTGTTGTTCACGATGATGGTCACGCCCAGCAGCTTGCCCATGGGCTCGGCCAGGGTGCGGGCCACCACGTCGGAGCCGCCGCCGGCCGGGTAAGGCACGACCCACTCTATGGGCTTGTCCGGAAAGGCCAGCGCCGCCAGCGGCGCGGCGAGGGCGGCAAAAAGTACGGCGCGGCGCAGGGCGCTGACGGTGGGCATGTGGTCTCCTGAAGGATGGGATTCGTGCTTGTTCGTGACGTGGCGGCTTGCCGCGGGCGCACGGCCGGGTGCCAGCTCTTGCCTTGACTTTACTCAAAAACATCTGCGCGTACAACTAAGTAAAACCACGCTGTTCAACCGGGGCCCGTCTCGGCGCAAAATAGTTGTACGTACAGATGATTCAACGCCCCGGCCTCACAGGCCATGCCCTGGGAACGGGTTTAAGAGGGCGCCGCGCAACACCCCTGGAGACAGCACATGCACAAGCCGAGTACCGAGCCCCGCCCGTCCATCTACTACGACTACAAGGTCCACAAGCCCTGGCTGCCCTCGGCGCATGGGGCGCAGGCGCGGCAGCAGGTGGTGATCGTGGGCAGCGGGCCGGCGGGCATGGTGGCGGCGCTGGAGCTGGCGCGCCACGGCGTGGCCAGCGTGCTGCTCACGGCGGAGCTGCAGGTGTCGCAGGGCAGCCGCGCCATCGTGTTCACGCGCCGCTCCATGGAGATCCTGCAGCAGCTGGGCGTGGCCGCGCGCATCACCGAAAACGGCCTGCCCTGGCGCTTCGGCAACTCGTTCTACCGGGGCCAGCGCGTGTTCCGCATGGAAGCGCCGCACGACGCGGACGACCGCTTCTTCCCCATGACCAACATCCAGCAGCAGTACCTGGAGGAATACCTGCTGGACGCCTGCGCGGCCAGCCCGCTGATCGACCTGCGCTGGGGCAACAAGCTCACGCAAGTGCAGCAGAGGGACGGCTTCGCCAGCCTGGAAGTGGACACACCGGAAGGCCCCTACACGCTGGAGAGCGACTGGGTGGTGGCCGCGGACGGCGGGCGCTCCGGCATACGCTCGGCGATGAACCTGCAGATGGAAGGCGCCTCCTACGAGGGCTTTTTCGTGATCGCCGACATCCGCGTGGACCTGCCGCTGCCCACCGAGCGCCTGGCCTTCTTCGACCCGGAGTGGAACCCGGGCAACACCATCCTCATGCACCGCGAGCCGCACGGCATCTGGCGCGTGGACTACCAGCTCCCGCCCGGCGAGACGCCGCAAGAGGCGCTGGAGCCCGCCTCGCTCAAGAAGCGCATAGACGCCCAACTGGCCATGATCGGCCACGCCGGCGCGCCCTGGGAGATGGACTGGTGCTCGGTGTACTCGGCGCGCACGCTGACGCTGCCCAACTACGTGCACGGCAGCGTGCTCTTCACCGGCGACGCGGCGCACCTGCTGCCCATCTTCGGCGTGCGTGGCGCCAACACCGCCTTCCAGGACGCGCAGTCGCTGGCCTGGCACCTGGCCTTCGTGGTCAAGGGTCTGACCAGCCAGCGGCTGCTGGCCAACCACAGCGCCGAACGCGTGGGCGCGGCGCGCGAGATCATCGACGAGGCTGGCAAGAGCACGCGCTTCATGGCGCCGCCCACGCGCGGTTTCAAGCTGCTGCGCGACGCGGTGCTGTCGCTGTCGCTCACGCAGCCCTTCGTCCGCCCCCTGTACCACTGGCGCACCTCGCGGCCGCACGAGTACACGCACTCGGCACTCAACAGCCGCGGCGACGACAACGCCCTCTTCACCGCCGGCCCGGCCCACGGCGCGCCGCCGCAGAACGTGCGCCTGGGCGCCGACGATTTCCTGCTCGACCACTTGGGCGGCGGTTTCGACCTGCTGTATTTCACCGAAGGTGCAACGCTGCCGGCCGCGCTGCTGGAAGTCGTGGAGGCCACGCGCCGCCGCGGCGTGCCCGTGAAGGTGGTGGCCATAGGCGCGGCGCAGCCCGTGGCCGGCGCCGACCTCACGCTGGCGGACGCCGACGGCCACGTGCGCACGCGCTACGGCGTGCAGGCCGGCGGCGCCGCCTACCTGCTGCGCCCCGACCAGCACGTGTGCGCGCGCTGGCTCACGCTGGACGCCACGCGGCTGCAAGCCGCCTTCGCCGCCGCCCTGCCCCGCTGAGGACAACGACCATGAGCACCCACCAGAACGCTGCCAACGAACTGACCATCCCCGGCCTGGAAACCGTCTACGACCGCCTGGCCACGGCCATAGATGCGGCCGGGGACAAGTCCGAGCTTTTCCTCGTGAAGCTCGCGCTGCTCAACGCCAACGCGTTGGGCAACCCCGACGCCTTCATCCAGCAAGTGGACGCCGCGCTGCGCGACCTCTGAACACCCCGCCCAACCAGGCTTGACGCCCCCCACCGCTTCAAACAGGAGAACCCCATGCTGATCCAGCAAGTCCACCACGTCGCCTACCGCTGCAAGGACGCCAAGGAAACCGTCGAGTGGTACGGCAAGCACCTCGACATGAAATTCGTGCTCGCGATTGCCGAGAACGAGGTGCCGTCCACCAAGGCGCCGGACCCGTACATGCACATCTTCCTGGACGCGGGCAACGGCAACATCCTGGCCTTCTTCGAGCTGCCCAGCCAGCCGCCCATGGACCGCGACCGCAACACGCCCGCCTGGGTGCAGCACCTGGCGCTGAAGGTGGACTCGGTGGACACGCTGCTGGCCACCAAGGCCAGGCTCGAAGCCGCCGGCATCGAAGTGGTCGGCCCCACGAACCACACCATCTTCAAGAGCATCTACTTCTTCGATCCCAACGGCCACCGCCTGGAGCTGGCTGCCGACTGCGGCACGCCGGCCATGATGCAAAAGCTCGACGAGGTGAAGTGGGACATGCTGCAGGAGTGGAGCCAGACCAAGCGGGCTCCCAAGCACGCGGCCTGGATGCACGACGGCAGCCTGGAAGCCTGAAGAGGCGCACACCCGATGACGCTGCTCAACGAAACCCACGACCCCGCCCTGCGCAGCTGGCTCGCCAGCGCCAACACGGCAGGCGGCGATTTCCCCATCCAGAACCTGCCCTTCGCGGTTTTCCGCCGCGCGGGCACGCCTGAAGCCTTTCGCGGCGGCGTGGCCATTGGCGACCAGGTGCTGGACCTGGCCGCCGTGGCGGCGGCCGGCGTGTTTGCCGGCGACGCGCAAGCCGCCGCGCGGGCCGCGTCGGAGGCCAAGCTCAATGCGCTGATGGCCCTGGGCCCCGCGGCCTGGAGCGCGCTGCGGCTGGCCTTGTCGCGCGCGCTGCGCGAGGGCGCGGCCGGGCAAGCCGCGCTGCGCCCCTGCCTGGTGCCGCAGGACCGCGTGGAGTACGACGTGCCCGCCCGCATCGGCGACTACACGGACTTCTACACGTCCATCCACCACGCCACCAACATCGGCCGCCTGTTCCGTCCGGACAACCCGCTGCTGCCCAACTACAAGTGGGTGCCCATCGGCTACCACGGGCGCGCCTCCAGCATCGGCATCTCCGGGCAGGGCTTCCACCGGCCGGTGGGGCAGACCCTGCCGGCCGGCGCTGCGCAGCCCGTGGTGGGTCCGTGCCAGCGGCTGGACATCGAGCTGGAGCTGGGCATCTTCATCGGCCAGGGCAACGCGCAGGGCGAGGCCGTGACGATCACGCAAGCGGAAGCGCACGTGTTCGGCATCTGCCTGCTCAACGACTGGTCCGCGCGCGACGTGCAGGCCTGGGAATACCAGCCGCTTGGGCCCTTCCTCTCCAAGAGCTTCGCCACGACGCTCTCGCCCTGGATCGTGACGCTGGAGGCGCTGGCGCCCTACCGCGCCCCGCTGCAGCGCCCGGCCGACGACCCGCAGCCCCTGCCCTACCTGGACAGCGAGGCCAACCGCCGCGAAGGCGCGCTGGACATCCAGTTGCAAGTGGACCTGCTCACGCCGCGCCTGCGCGAGGCCGGCGGCGAGGCCGCCACCATCTGCCGCACCAGCTACCGCCACGCCTACTGGACGGTGGCGCAGATGGTGGCCCACCACACGGTCAACGGCTGCAACCTGCAGCCGGGCGACCTGTTCGGCAGCGGCACGCTGTCGGGGCCCACGCCGCAGGAGGCCGGCGCGCTCATCGAGATGACGCAAGGCGGCAAGCAGCCGCTGGCGCTGCCCGGCGGCGAGCAGCGCAGCTTCCTGCTCGACGGCGACACGGTGACGCTGCGCGGCTGGTGCGAGAAGCCGGGCGCGGCGCGCATAGGCTTTGGCGAGTGCCGCGGCACGGTGCTGCCGGCGCGGGGCTGAGCCCACACCCGCCCGCCCTGAGCGCGGGCGGGCGCAGGCAGGCTTACCGCAAGAGGAGCTGAATTTGCCCATGGAACCCGGCCCGCCGGCCGCGCCGCCTGCCCGCTGAACGGGCAGTACCGGCCATCCGCACACACGGGCTCAGCGGCCCAAGCGTGGAGCCGCTCCAAGGAGGTAAACCATGAGATTTCTTGCCCTCATCCCCCTGGTGGCCGCTGCCTGCGCCTGCACGCCGGCCGCGATCCAAAGTCAGCCGCCCGCGCCCGGCAAAATCCAGGCCGCGCCGACCCGCCCAAGCGCCAACGTGGACGATGCCAGCGCAACGGCCGGCAGCAGCTTGGAGCGTAGCAGCCAGAGCTACGACAGCGGCAACAGCGGGCGTGATGCGGCGCGGCGCCCTGCCGCCGGCGGCACCTCCGACGGTATCGCCGGAGACGTCGCGGCCAGCGCGCCGGCCGGCGCCCAGCCGGCCCTGCAAGGCGGCACGCCGGCCAGCGGCATCCCCAAGGCCCCCGACCAGCCACCGCGCAGCGTGCGCTGAACCAAGCGTCCCGCGGGCGCTGCCCGGGCCGTTCGCTCAGCGTGGCTGCGCCCGCAACCCCTCCAAGCTCTGGCGCACCCGCTGCGCCGCCTCGGCGTCCGGGGGCATCTGCGCCAGCAGCCGTTCCCACAGGGCAGCGGCCTCGTCGCGCCGGCCGCCGCGTTGCGCGGCGGTGGCCGCCAACGCCAGCGCCTTGGGGTGGCGCTCGTCGGCGCGCAGCGCCCGCGCCACCAGCGCCGCGGGCTCGCCATCCAATGAACCCTGCTGTGCGCTGGCCACGGCGTCGGCGGCGTCGGCCAGCACGTCCGCATCGTCGGGCGCCAGGCGCAGCGCCTGGCGCCAAGCCGCCGCGGCCTCGTCCCAGCGTTCCAGCACTTCCAGCGAGCGCCCAAGCATCACCCAACCGGGCAGGTCGTCCGGCTGCGCCTGCAGCCGCGCACCCAGGCGTTGCACCATGGCCGCCATGTCGGCCTCCACCAGGCGGTGCGGTGCGGCTTCGTCGCGCACGATCGCGCCGGGCACCCCCAGCCGCGCATAGCTCAGCACGGCGGCCAGCGGCAGCAGCAGTGCCGCCAGGGCCAGCGGCCAGCGCGCGCCGCCGCTGCGCACCGCAGGCGCCAGCACCAGCAGCGTGGCCGCCACGCCCAACACGCCCGCGGCCAGCCAAAAGGCGTACAGCGGCGCCATCACGCCACCTCCTCGCCGCTGCGGCCGGCATCGGCGGACAGTTCCGCCCGCGCCGCGCGGCGCACGCGCGCCCCCAGCACCAGCGCCCCGCCGCCCAACAGCATGAAGGGGCCCAGCCACAGCAGCCAGGTCTGCGCCGTGGCGCGCGGCTCGTACAGCACGAAGTCGCCATAGCGGCTGACCATGAAGGCGCGCACCTCCTCGTCGCTGCGGCCCGCGGCCACCTGGGCCTGTATCTGTTCGCGCAAGTCCTGCGCCAGCGGCGCGTTGGACTCGGCCACGGTCTGGTTCTGGCACACCGGGCAGCGCAGCGACTGCGCCAGGTGGTGCGCGCGCGCCTCCTGTTGCGGCTGCAGCGTCGGCGCGGCGCCGGCCAGCGCCATCGACAGGCAGGCCAGCAGGCAGGCCACGCGCAGCAGCACAGACGCCTTGCCTCGCCTCATGGCTGAAACTTCCGCCACAGCGGCCAGAACTGTTCTTGCAGCACCTGCGGCGTCAAGGCGCCGGCATGGCGCCAGCGCACCACGCCCTGCGCATCAACGATGAAGGTTTCCGGCACGCCGCTGACGCCCCAGTCCAGCGCCGCGCGGCCGTCGGCGTCCTGCAGCGAGGTTTCAAAAGGCGAGCGGCCCGCGCGCTGCAACCAGCGCCGGGCCGCGGCGGCGTCGTCCTTGTAGTTGAGGCCCACCACCGCCACGCCCTGCGCGGCCAGTTGCTGGAGCTGGGGCCACTCCTGCGTGCAGGGCTCGCACCACGAAGCCCAGACGTTGAGCACCCAGGGCCGCCCAAGCAGCGCGCTCGCCGCCGGCGGCTGCCCCGGGTCCAGCGGCGGCAGTGCCAGCGCAGGCGCGCGCTGGCCCACCAGGGCCGAAGGCAGCGCGTGGGGGTCGCGCTGCAGCCCGCGCGCCATCAACAGCACCAGCAGCCCAAGCAGCGCCAGCAGGGTGAGCGGGACGAGCGCGCGCCTGCGCCGCGGCCCGGCTTGGGCGCCCGGCAGGGGAGACGGCGGGGACGAGTCCATGCCTTGGCTCCTGGGCACGCCGCTCATGCCGCCCTCCGCTGCGGCGCGCCCGCGCCGGCCTGCGCCGCCACGGCGCGGCGCCGGTATTGCGCGTCCAGTGCCGCCAGCGCGCCGCCCAGCGCCATCAGCAGCACGCCGGCCCAAATCCAGTTGACCATGGGTTTCAACTGCAACCGCACCGCCCAGCGGCCGGCGCCCAATGGGTCACCCAGGGCGACGTAGAGGTCGCGCCAGGGGCTGCGGTCTATGGCGGGCACGGCCAGCGTCTGGTCCTGGGCGCGGAAGGCCCGCCGCTGCGGGCTCAACTGCGCCACCAGCTCAGTGCCGCGCCACACCTCCACGCGGGCCTGCACGCCGTCGTGGTTCACGCCCTGCAGCGGCTGCACGGCCAGCAGTTGCACGCGGTACGGGCCCAGCGCAGCGCCGTCGCCCACGGCCAGCGGCAGCTCGCGCTCCACTTCCAGGCCCTTGACCGCGCACACGCCCAGCACGAAGACGCCCACGCCCAGGTGAGCCAGCCGCATGCCCCAGGCGGCGCGGCCCGCGCGCGGCTGGTGAAGCACCTGCTGCAGCGTGGTGGCGAAGATCCAGCCCGCCAGCCATAACCCCAGGCCGAACAGCGGGCTCCAGTGGCCCAGCAGCGCCATCGCCGCCCCGGCCGCCACGGCACTGGCCGCCGCGGCCCAGCGCAGACGGTGCGCCAGCGGCCGCGCCGCAGCGCGGCCCCACGCCGCGAAGGGCGCCGCGCCCATGAGGAAGACGGCCGGCGCCAGCAGCGGCAGCATCACGGCCTCGAAGTACGGCGCGCCCACCGAGATGCGCGCGCCGCCCAGCGCCTCCAGCGCCATGGGGTACAGCGTGGCCAGCAGCACCGAGGCCGCGGCCACCGCCATCAGCAGCAGGTTGCTCAGCAGCAGCGTCTCGCGCGATAGCAGCGCGTGCGCGGTGGCAGCAGCCGCGCGCGGCGGGCGCAAGGCCCACAAGGCCAGCGCGCCGCCTATGAGGGCAGCCACCAGCGCGAGGATGAAGAGGCCGCGCCGCGGGTCCGAGGCGAAGGCGTGCACCGAGGTCACCACGCCGGAGCGGACGATGAACGTGCCCACCAGCGCCAGCGCGAAGCCGCCTATGCACAGCAGCAGCACGGCGGCCGTCTGCCCGCCGCGGCGCTGCGCCACGGCCAGCACGTGCAGCAGCGCCGTGCCCACCAGCCACGGCAGCAGCGCGGCGTTTTCCACCGGGTCCCAGAACCACCAGCCGCCCCAGCCCAGCACGTAATAGGCCCAGGCGCTGCCCAGGCCAATGCCCAGGCTCAGCAGGGCCCAGCTCACCAGCACCCAGGGCCGCAGCCAGCGCGCCCATTGCGGCTGCAGCTCGCGCTCCCACAGCACGGCCAGCGCGAAGGCGAAGGGCACGGCAAAACCGACGTAGCCCAGGTACAGCGCCGGCGGGTGCACCACCATGGCCGGGTCCTGCAGCAGCGCGTTGAGGTCGGCGCCGTCGGCCGGCGGCGGCAGCAGCCGCGTGAAGGGCGACGAGGCCAGCAGCACGTACAAGCCGAAGGCCGCCACCAGCAAGCCCAGCCCCCCCAGCAGCCGCAGCGCAAACAGCGTGGGCAGGCTGCGGCTGAAGCGCGCGACGGCCGCGCCCCACAGCGCCAGCACCAGCAGCCACAGCAGCATGGAGCCCTCGTGGCTGCCCCACACCGCCGCCACGCGGTAGGCCAGCGGCAGCGTGGAATGCGAGTGGTTCGCCACGTAGCGCACCGAGAAATCCAGCGCCACGAAGCTCCAGGCCAATCCCGCCAGGGACAGCGCCAGCAGCGCGCAGGCGGCGACCGCGCAGCGCCGCGCCTGCTGCAGCAGCACGGCGGCGCGCGCCTCGGCAGCCCGCGACGGCCCGGCGGCCATGCCGCCATCCGCCCCTGCGGCACCGGAGCGCGCCGCCCCCGCGCGCAGCGGCAGCAGCGCCTGCAGCAGCGCGATCCACAGCGCCAGGATGGCGGCGAAATGGGCCAGCTCCGGGATCATGGCTTCACCCACGCCGGCCGCGACGTCGCCGCCGGCGGCATGTAGTTCTCGTCGTGCTTGGCCAGCACCTCGCTGGCCTCGAACACGCCGTCCGCGCCCAGGCGCCCGCCCGCCACCACGCCCTGGTTCTCGCCGAACAGGTCCGGCAGCAGCCCGCTGTAGCGCACGGGCACGCGGTGGGCGCCCTCGGCCACGACGAAGTGCACCGTCATGCTGCCGGGCTCGCGCCGCAGCGACCCCGGCTCCACCACGCCGCCCAGGCGCAGCCGCTGCGCGGGCGCGGGCCGTTGCTGCAGCAGCTCGCCCGGGGCGAGAAAGAAGTTCAGGTTCTGCCGCAGCGCCCCCAGCAGCAGCACCGCGGCCAGGGCGACCAGCCCAAGCGTGGCGGCCACGGCGGCCAGGCGGCGTTGGCGCGGCGTCATGGCGCGTCCTGCGCGCCGGCCGGCGTCAGCACGGCGCGCCCGGGTGCGGGCGCGGCCGCGTCGGCACCGCCATTGGGCTGCGGCAGGCGGCGGCTGCGCCGCCACAGCAGCGCGGCCTCCAGGCCCAAGGCCAGCAGCGCCAGGCCCCAGCCGCCCCAGACGTACAGGCCATGGCCACCCATGTCCCACAACAACGCCCAGTCGATGCCCATTCACCAGCCCTCCACAGTGGGGTACGGCTGCGCCGGTGCCCCGCGCTGCTCGGCCAGCAGGCAGCGCGCGCGCAGCAGCGCCATGGCGGCGGCCCAGGCCCAGGCCGCCAGCGTCATGAGCAGCAGGGCGGCGAGCGTGCTGGACGGCATGGCCGCGCCGCGCGGCGTCAGCGTGGCGCCCTGGTGCAGCGTGTTCCACCACTGCACCGAGAAGTAAATGATGGGCAGGTTCACCAGCCCCACCAGGGACAGCAGGGCCGACAGCCGCGCCGCGCGCCGCGGATCGTCGAAGGCCGCGCGCAGGCCCATCACGCCCAGGTAAAGCAGCAGCAGCAGGAGCTGCGAGGCCATGCGCGCATCCCACGCCCACCAAGTGCCCCAGGTTGGCCGGCCCCAGAGCGCGCCGCTGGCCAGCGCCAGCGCGCAGAACAGCGCGCCCGTGGGCGCCAGCGCCTGCGCCATGGCGGTGGCCACGCGGCCGCGCCACACCAGCGCCACCGCGCCCCAGCCGGCCATCACGGCGTAGAGCCACATGGACATCCAGGCCGCCGGCACGTGCAGCGCCAGCAGCCGCACCGACTCGCCCTGGCGCGCATCGCCCGGAGCCACGAAGAACACCAGCGCCAGCCCGGGCAGCGCGCAGGCCAGCGCCAGCAGCGCCAGCGCCTTGCACCAGCGCGCCGCGGCGGCCTCGAACAGCGGCGGGGACGCCAGGCGGCGCCACGACGGCGGCACGCCGCCGCGGCGGGGCCGGGCGCGGGCCGGGAAGGCGGTGGTGGGCAGGTTCATGGTGGGCACACGCCTCCTGCGACGTTCATTCCTGGCCCAGCCGCAGCGCCGCCAGCACGGCGTGGGGCAGCAGCGCAGCGCCCAGCGCCAGCAAGGCGCCCAACAGCCAGGGGGCGGCCGCGTCGCCTTGCGCCGTACCGACGCCCAGCAGCAGCAGCGGCACGGCCAAAGGCAGCACCAGCAGCGCCAGCAACATGCCGCCGCCGCGGGCGTGCAGCGTCAGCGCCGCGCCCAAAGCGCACAGCAGCGACAGCGTGGGCAGCCCAAGCAGCAGCGACAGCGCCAAGGCCGGCCAGCGCTCCGGCGCCAGCCCGTAGAAAGGGACGAGCACCGCGCTGGCCGGCAGCAGCAGCGCACAGGCCGCCAAGTGCCCCAGCAGCCGCCCAAGCAGCGCGGCCAGCGGCGTGGGACAAAGCAGTTGCTGCTCCAGCACGCCGTTGGCCGCATCGGCCTGGAAGAGGCGCTGGCTGCCCAGCAGCACGGCCAAGAGTGCCGCCACCCAGGCGGCCGCGGGCGCTACGCGGCGCAGCAGCACGGCGTCGCCCTCCAGCGCCAAGGGCAGCAGCGACAGCACCAGGACGAAGAAGCCCAGCGCCGCCAGCGCGTCGAAGCGCTCGCGCAGCAGCAGCCGCAGCTCGCGGCGCAAGCTGCAGCCCAGGGCCGCCGCCGCGCCGTTCAAGCCGCCGCCGGCTGCGCCCCGGGCAGGCGCAGCCGCGGCATCGAGGGTGCCGTGGGCCATGGGTCATGGGTGCTGAGGAGGGCCATGCCGCCCTGGCGCAGGTGCTGCGCCAGGCGGTCGTTGAAGTCTTGCCGCGCGGCCTCGTCCAGGGCCGCCAGCGGTTCGTCGAGCAGCCACAGCCGCCGCCGCGTGAGCGCCAGCCGCGCCAGCCCCACGCGGCGACGCTGGCCCTGCGACAGCCGGCGCAGCGGCGCCTGCGCCACGGCCTGCAGGCCCGCGTCGCGCAGCGCCTGCGCGATGCGCCCGGCGGGCTGCGCCTCGCCACCCAGGCGCAGCGCGTGGTCCAGGTTTTCCATGGCGGTGAGCGCCTCGTGCAGGCCGTCGCGGTGGCCCAGGAAGCACAGCTCCTGCGCCAAGGCCTCGCGCGCCGCGCGGCCCTGCAAGCCGTTCCAGCACAGCCGTTGCGCGTGCAAGGGCTGCAGCCCGGCCAGGCTGCGCAGCAGCGTGCTCTTGCCGGCGCCGTTGGCGCCCTCGACCAGCAGGGCCTCGCCCGCGCGCAGTTGAAGGTCGAAGCCGTCGCACAGCAGCCGGCCGCCGCGCGTGAGCTGCAGGTCCGTCACGTCCAGCATGCGCGTGCGCCCTAGCGCACCGTCTCCACGCCCGCCATGTCGGGCATCTTGTGCGCGATGCCCTTGTGGCAGTCGATGCAGGTCTTCTCGCCGCTGGCCAGCTGCGTGCTGTGGGCGGCCGTGGCGCGCGGGCTCTGGCGCGTGAAGTCCATGGACTCGAACTGGTGGCAGTTGCGGCACTCCAGCGAGTTGTTGGCCTTGAGCCGCTCCCACTCGTGCTCGGCCAGCGTGCGGCGCATGGCGGCGAACTTCTCAGGCGTGTCTATGCTGCCGAACACCTTGCCCCAGACCTCCTTGGAGGCTTGCATCTTGCGCGCCATCTTGTTGGTCCAGTTGTGGGGCACGTGGCAGTCGCTGCACTTGGCGCGCACGCCGGAGCGGTTGGTGAAGTGGATGGTGCCTTGCAGCTCCTGGTAGACGTTGTCGCGCATCTCGTGGCAGCCGGTGCAGAACGCCTCCGTGTTGGAGACCTCCAGCGCGGTGTTGAAGCCGCCCCAGAAGATCACCCCGGCGACGAAGCCGCCCACGGTGAGGAAGCCCAGGCTGAAGAAGCGGCTTGGGCTGCGCAGCACCTTCCAGTAGCGGCGCAGGAGGTTGACGGGACCACGCAGCATGGACGGGCCCCTTTCTCAATGCCGCGGCGCGCCGGTGCCGCCGCCGCCCGTGCCGCTGCCGCCGGACTTGCGCTGCTGCTCAGCGCGCAGCAGCTCGTTGACGTCCACGAAGCGGTTGTCCACCAGCGGCTTGAGGTCGGCCTGCGGCACGTGGCACTGGGTGCAGAAGTAGCGCCGCGGCGACAGCTCGGCCAGGTGGTTGCCCTGGCGGTCCTGGAAGTGGGTGATGCTGACCATGGGCGCGCCGCTGGTCTGGGTCTGCGTACGCGCGTGGCAGAACATGCAGCGGTTGGCGTTCTTGTCGAGCTGGTAGTTGTCTATCTTGTGCGGGATGACGGGCGGCTGCATGGCATAGTTGCGCGCGCGCCGGATGTCGGAGTTGTCGGAGTTGACCAGGGGCGGCGGCGGCGTGGTCTCGGTGATGGGCGCGCCGCGCATGCGGTCGGTCATGTCCACGGCCAGCGCGACGCCGGCCAGCGCCGCGGCGGCCAGGCCCAGCGCGACGCCCGCGCCCTTGCGCAGCTTCAGCTTCATACCGTGCCTCCTTGCGGCGGCAGCCCGCCCGCCTTGCGAATGGCCACGGCGCATTTCTTGAAGTCCGTCTGCAGCGAGATCGGGCAGGTGGCGTCCAGCGTGACCTTGTTGATGAGCTGGCTGGCGTCGAACCACGGGACGAACACCAGCCCGCGCGGGGGCTTGTTGCGCCCGCGCGTTTCCACGCGGGTGCGCATGCTGCCGCGGCGCGAGGTGATCTCCACGATCTCGCCGCGGCGCACGCCCAGCGCGCGCGCATCCTCGGGATGGATGAAGCACACGGCGTTGGGGAAGGCGCGGTAGAGCTCCGGCACGCGCCGCGTCATGGAGCCCGAGTGCCAGTGCTCCAGCACGCGCCCCGTGCACAGCCAGTAGGGGAAGTCCTTGTCGGGCTCCTCCGCCGCGGGCTCGTAGGGCAGCGCCCACAGCACGGCCTTGCCGTCGGCGTTGCCGTAGAAGCGCACGCCCTCGCCCGCCTTGACGTAGGGGTCGTAGCCCTCGCGGTAGCGCCAGCGCGTCTCCTTGCCCTCCACCACCGGCCAGCGCAGGCCGGGCACCTTGTGATAGGTGTCGAAGGACGCCAGGTCGTGGCCGTGGCCCCGGCCGAAGGTTGCGTACTCCTCGAACAAGCCCTTTTGCACGTAGAAGCCCGCGGCGCGCGCGTCGTCGTTGTCGTAGCCCGCTTCCATCTCGGCCAGCGGGAAATGGTTGACCACGCCGTTGCGGAACACGAGGTCGTACAGCGTCTTGCCGCGCCACTGCGGCGCTGCGGCCAGCAGCTCCGGGGTCCAGACCTCCTCCATCTTGAAGCGCTTGCTGAACTCCATGAGCTGCCACAGGTCCGAGCGCGCCTGGCCGGGCGGCTTGACGAGCTGGTGCCAGAACTGCGTGCGCCGCTCGGCGTTGCCGTAGGCGCCCTCCTTCTCCACCCACATCGCCGCGGGCAGGATCAGGTCGGCGGCCATGGTGGTGACGGTGGGGTAGGCGTCGGACACCACGACGAAGTTGTCCGGGTTGCGGTAGCCGGGATAGGCCTCCTGCACGATGTTGGGCGCGGCCTGCATGTTGTTGTTGACCATCACCCAGTAGGCGTTGAGCTTGCCGTCCTTGAGCATGCGGTTCTGCAGCACCGCGTGGTAGCCGGGCTTGTCGGGGATGGTGCCCGGCGGCAACTGCCAGATGTGCTCGGCCTCGGCGCGGTGCTTGGGGTTGGTCACCACCATGTCCGCCGGCAGCCGGTGGCTGAAGGTGCCCACCTCGCGCGCGGTGCCGCAGGCCGAGGGCTGGCCGGTGAGCGAGAAGGGGCTGTTGCCCGGGCTGCTGATCTTGCCGGTGAGCAGGTGCAGGTTGTAGAGCAGGTGCGAGCACCAGGTGCCGCGCGTGTGCTGGTTGAAGCCCATGGTGAAGAAGGAGACCACCTTCACCTTCGGATCGGCGTAGAGCTGCGCCAGCGCCTGCAGCCGCTCCCGCGGCACGTTGGCGAGCTTGGCCGTGTACTCCAGCGTGTAGGTACTGACGAAACGGGCGTACTCGTCGAAGCTCGACGCCTTGCCGCCGCCCGCGTCGCTCCAGTTCTTGGCCTTTTGCTGCAGCGGGTGGGTGGGCCGCAGGCCGTAGCCGATGTCGGTGTTGCCCGTCATGAAGCGGGTGTGGCGCTCCACGAAGTCGCGGTCGTAGGCCTTGCGCTGGATGATGTAGTTGGCGATGTAGTTGAGGATGGCCAGGTCGGTCTGCGGCCGGAAGGTCAGCGTGAGGTCGGAGAGGTCGTAGCAGCGGTGCTCGTACACCGAGAGCGTGGCGACCTTGACGTGCGGCGCGGACAGCCGCCGGTCGGTGACGCGGGTCCACAGGATGGGGTGCATCTCCGCCATGTTGGAGCCCCAGAGCACGAAAGCGTCGGCCTGCTCGATGTCGTCGTAGCAGCCCATGGGCTCGTCCATGCCGAAGGTGCGCATGAAGCCGGCCACGGCCGAGGCCATGCAGTGGCGCGCGTTGGGGTCGAGGTTGTTGGTGCGCAGGCCCGCCTTGAACAGCTTGGACGCGGCATAGCCTTCCCAGATGGTCCACTGGCCGGAGCCGAACATGCCCACGCCGGCGGGGCCCTTTTCCTTGAGCACGCGCTTGAACTGCGCGGCCATGGTGTCGAAGGCCACGTCCCAGCTCACGGGCTGGAACTCGCCGTCCTTGGCGTAGCGGCCGTCCTTCATCCGCAACATGGGCTCGGTGAGCCTGTCCTCGCCGTACATGATCTTGGACAGGAAGTAACCCTTGACGCAGTTGATGCCGCGGTTGACCTCGGCGTTGGGGTCGCCGTGGGTAGCCACCACGCGACCTTCCTTGACGGCAACGTTGACGCCGCAGCCCACGCCGCAGAAGCGGCACGGGGCCTTGGACCATTTCAATTGCGTGCGCGAGGCGTCGGTGACGACGTTCTGCGCCGCCGCGTCCAGCGGCAGCCCCGCGGCCAGCGCGGTGCTCGCCGCAGCAGTGGCGCGCACGAAGTCGCGCCGCGTGCAGCCGCAGCCCGGCGCTGGCGCCTGGCCGGTGCCGCTTGCGCGCTCATCGACCACGGGGACGGGAAAGGGAACGGTGTCCGACATGGAGATCTCCCTGTGCCTCACGGCATCTCCTGTTGCATGGCATCCCAGGGCTCGGCGTGCTGGTAGACCAGCGCGACGTTGATCACGCCGGGCAGATCGCGCAGCGCGGAGAGCGTGTCCATCACGCCCTGCGCGCTGCCGTGCTCGACCACCACCACGAGCCGGCCGTCGTCGGCCGACTGCGCCAGCGTCGCGCCGGGCAGTTGCGCCACGGACGTGCGCAGCCGCGCCATGGCGGCGGCGCGCGCCTGTACCAGCACGCCTGCGATGTGCAGCTCGCGCACGGCCTCGCCCGTCACGGCGAGTACCCCGGCAACTGTCCCGAGAGCAACTGGTACATCCAGACGACGAAGCCCCAGCCGCCCACCACCGCCACCGCCAGCACTGGCGCCGTGACCACGGTCAGGAACAGGAAACTTCGCCACTCCTCCTGCCGGGTTGAGGGCGCATCCGGATCGGCGGGATGCACTTCCCCGGCCGCTTCTGCTTTTGTTGAAGAAGGATCAAGCCGCATCGGAATCCCATCGTTGGTGCCGAAGGTCTGGTCCCCCGGGCAAAGCCCGTGCCCAATGGTGGTGCATTCCGGGACAAAGCCGATTCACGCGCGATGGGGCGCAATTCTTGCGCTGCATGAACATGCCGGCGCGTTTCGCGCGCCACGCGCGCGGCTGTGCAACAGGCGAGGCACAGCCTCGGCCCGCTGGCCTGAAGCAGGAAAACTTTGCTGCCGTAAATCGGGGGGCAGCCGGCGCTGCCGTGCAAGGCGGCAGGCCGGGCGGAGTACCGGCCGAGTGGATGCGGGCTGGAGTGTTCGCGGGAAAGTTTGGGACGTCCCAAACCATGCGGCGCGTCGGGGCCCGGCCGCGACGCTTGCAGGAGGCCCGCCCTCAGCGCCAGCGGTTGAGCAGCGCCACGCCGGCCAGCACCAGCACCGTGCCGGCGACCACGCCGGGGGTGAAGGGCTCGCCCAGGATGAGCACGCCCATGGCGATGGTGCTCATGGGGCCGATCATGCCCGTCTGCGCCGTGGCGGCCGGGCCCACGCGGGCGATGGCCAGCATCACCATCAGCACCGGCGCGAAGGTGCAGGCCGTGGCGTTGAGCAGCGACAGCCACCAGACCTCAGGCGCCACGGCGGCCAGCGACGACAGCGGCCGCAGCAGCACGAACTGCGCGATGCACAGCACGCAGGCCACGCTGGAAGCCAGGCCCGTGAGGCGCAGCGCGCCCAGGCGGCGGACCTCCTCGCCGGAGTACGTGAGGTACAGCGCGTAGCTGACGGCGCTGCCCAGCACCAGCAGCGTGCCCAAACCGGCCTGGGCGCCGGCGAACTGCGCCTCCTCGCCGAAGGCCAGCAGCACGCCGGCATAGCTCACGGCCATGGCGATCCACTGCTTGGTGGTGGTGCGGCGCTTGAAGATGAGCCAGCCCAGCAGCAGCACGATGGTCGGATTGAGGTACAGCACCAACCGCTCCAGGCTGGCGCTGACGTACTGCAGGCCCAGGAAGTCCAGGAAGCTGGCGAGGTAGTAGCCGCTGAAGCCCAGCAGCGTGACGGCGCGCCAGTCGCGTGCGGTGAGCGTTGGGCGGCCGCGCCCGGCCCACAGCGCCAGCACCAGGAACAGCGGCAGCGCGAACAGCATGCGCAGCATGATCACCGTGACGGCATCCACGCCGTAGCGGTAGGCGAGCTTGACGATGATGGCCTTGCCGGAAAACGCGGTGGCGCCGCCCGCGGCGAGCAGCAGCCCGGGCCAGTGGCGCTCCCGCGCTGCGGCCCCTATGGAAGAAGCAGACATCCGAAGGATTCTGCCAGGGGGTTTTCACCCGGCCGGCGCACGGGGCCGGCCGGGGAACGCCCATTGCCCGCCCCGTGGGCCGGCATCGCCGAACCCGTCACCGTCCCTCAGCCCTTCAGCCCGGAGACCTCACATGCCCAGCAAGAACACGATCTGCCTCTGGTACGACGGCAGCGCCGAGGACGCCGCGCACTTTTACGCCGCCACCTTCCCCGACAGCCGCGTCGGCGCCGTGCACCGCGCGCCCACCGACTACCCCAGCGGCAAGGCCGGCAGCGTGCTGCTGGTGGAATTCACGGTAATGGGCCTTCCCTGCGTGGGCCTCAACGGCGGCCCGGCGTTCAAGCACAACGAAGCCTTCTCCTTCCAGGTCTCCACCGAGGACCAGGCCGAGACCGACCGGCTGTGGAACGCCATCGTCGGCAACGGCGGTCAGGAGAGCGAGTGCGGCTGGTGCAAGGACCGGTGGGGCGTGTCCTGGCAGATCACGCCGCGCGTGCTCATGGAAGGCATCGCCAGCCGCGACGCCGCGACGGCGCAGCGGGTGTTCACGGCCATGATGGGCATGAAGAAGATCGACGTGGCGGGGATCGAGAAGGCGTTGAGGGGCGATTGATTCGCGCTAAGCCAAGGCCGGCCTCGCCCGGCTGGCGTCCGGTTGCGCCGCCTGGTTTGGAACGTGTCAAACCTTTGGCCGGCCCGTTGCCGGATTGCTTTGCTTGTAGGAGGCCCGCTCACGGGCCGAATTGCAGCCGGGCCACGGCATACCGGCAGCCGACGCGCTTCGCACCCAATTTCGTCATTCCCGCCTGCGCGCAGTGCTGTCCGGGGAAAACGTAACAGGGGCTGAGCAGCGG
>NZ_JAXOJX010000089.1:0-26692 GCF_034427735.1 Azohydromonas lata | reverse complement strand
GGTGTCAGAGACAGTCAGCGAGCCCGTGCGCGTGAGCTGAATGCCCGGCGTGAGGGCATCGGTGTCGGAATCTTCAGTCAGAGCAGCTTGAGCGTTGACGCCGTTGGTGCCCGCGTCGATGGTGGCCGCGTCGTTGACGCCAGTGATGACGATGGTGATGGTCTGCGTCGCGGTGCCGTCCAGGCTTTGGACGGTGAAGGTCTCGGTGTGCGTTTCACCTTGCTTGAGCGCTTGCAGCGCGGCCAGGCTGTTGTCGACCGCGTAGTTCCAGGCGCCGGCGGCGTTGATGGTCAGTGCGCCCCAGGCGCCACCGCTGGTGGTGTCGGTGACAGTGGTGGAGAACTTGTCCTGGCCGGCGTCGGCATCAGAGACCGCCAGCGAGCCCGTGCGCGTGAGCTGAATGCCCGGCGTGAGGGCGTCGGTGTCGGCGTCTTCAGTCAGCGCGGCTTGGGCATCGGCACCGTTGGTACCGGCGTTGATGGTGGCGGCATCGTTGACGCCGGTGATGATGATGGTGACGGTCTGCGAAGCAGTGCCGTCCAGGCTTTGGACGGTGAAGGTCTCGGTGTGAGTCTCGCCTTGCTTGAGCGCCTGCAGCGCAGCCAGGCTGTTGTCGACCGTGTAGCTCCAGGTGCCGGCGGCGTTGATGGTCAGCGTGCCCCAGGCGCCGCCAACCGTGGTGTCGGTGACAGTAGTGGAGAACTTGTCCTGGCTCGCGTCGGTGTCCGAGACGGACAGCGAGCCCGTGCGCGTGAGCTGAATGCCCGGCGTGACGGCATCGGTGTCGGCATCTTCCGTCAACGCGGCCTGGGCGTTGACGCCATTGGTGCCGGCGTCGATGGTGGCCGCGTCGTTGACGCCGTTGATGACGACGGTGATGGTTTGCAATGCAGAGCCATCAGCGCTGAGAACCGTGAAGGTTTCGGTGCGGGTCTCGCCCGCCTGGAGTGCTTGCAGCGCGGCAAGGGTATTGTCGACCGAATAGCTCCAGGCCCCGGCCTCGGAGATGGTCAGCGTGCCCCACGCATCGGCCATGGGCGTAACGATGGTGGAAAACTTGGCTTGGCCGGCGTCGAGGTCGGAAACACTCAGCGTGCCGCCGGCCGTCAGGGCACCCGCGGTGACATTCAGGTCCTCAGTGACGGCCCCTTGCGCGGCATCGGGCAAGCCGTCGTTGTTCGTGTCGGTTGCAGGACCTATGGTGGCCCAGTCGTCCTCACCCTGAATCTTGATGGTCAGAACGGCAGCGGCCGTCTGGAATCCGCTGACAGCGACGCCCCGGTCCCGCACGGTGTAGAGAAACTCATCCGAAAGCGGCACATCGGTCGCTCTCAACTGGTTGACTGCGAGATTGGTGTTGTCAACCGTGTAGGTCCAGCTGCCGTCGGCGTTGAGGGTCAGCCAGCCATAGCTGCCGCGCAAAGCTGTGCCCAGCGTCCCTGCGGTGCCGGCACCCGCGATGGACCCGGTCCGGATGGCCGTCACGCTCAATTCCGAAGCAAGGTCATCAATGTCCGTGTCGTTTGCCAGCACGTTGCCGCCGGGATCGTAGCCGGACAACGCGTTGTTGAGGCCGCCAGCCTCGGTGGCCGTTGCCGTGTCGGCGCTGGCCACGGGCGCGTCGTTGGCGCCTTGGATCGTGACGGTGAGGGTCGAAACGTCCTTCAGCGACGAGTTGTTTTGAATCTTGTAGTTGAAGGTCTCCGTCAGCGTCTGGCTGCTGTCGCGCAGCGCCTGGACGTCGGCGTTGTTGTTGTCCACCACGTAGGTGTAGTCGCCGTTGCTGCGCACATAAAGGGTGCCGTAAAGACCCGTGACCTTGGCATGGTAGGTGGTGTAGCCGCTGTCAGTGACGCCACCCGTGCTCGCAGGTACGCTGGTTTCGGCATTCGTCGTGACCGGCCAGGCGGCAATCAGGGTGGTGCTCGTGGTGTCGTTGGCCAGCAGCGACAGCGGTCCGCCGCCGGTGGTGCCGCTGCCCACGGGGTTGGTGCCTGCGCTGTTGTTGGTTCCACCCGCCTCGACGGCGGTCACGGTATCGGCCACGGCATTCGGGTCCGATGCGGTCGAGCCGAAGACGGTGATGGAAAGCGTGGCGGCCGAGCTCACCGTGGCCGCGTCCTGCATCGTGTAATTGAAGGTCTCGACGGCCGATTGGCCCTGGTTCAGATTCGGGTTGTTCGCCGTCGGGGTATAGGTGTAGCTGCCGTCGGCTTTCAGTTGCAACGTGCCGTACTGGCCGACCAGCGTGTTGCCGACGGTGCCCGTGGAACGGAAAGTCAGCGCCTGATTGGCAATCGCAACCTGGCTGCTCAGCGTCACGGAGACAATCTGGTTCGTGACGGCGTCGTAATTGACCGCACTGACGGTAGGCGCGGTAGCCAGGCCCGTGCCGCCCACGGTCATGCCGGTGGCAATGGAGCCGTGAGGTGCCGACAGCACAACGGTGGCCGAGGACGGGTTCGTCGTGGAATTGACGGTGCCGGTGTAAACCGACGAGCCGAGGTTGGATGCGTCTGAGCTCGTGCTCAGCGCAAACTTGTCGCTGTTTTGCAGGCTGGTGCTGCTTGAGAACGTGAATGAAACGGTCTGGCCGTTACCCGTTTTCGTTGCAACGGTGATCCGGGTCGTGCCATCGCTGGCGTAGAGCGCCGTCGCGGCGCTGCCGTTCCAGCGATAGACGTAGTAGGTATTGGTCAGGTTGATGGAGTTGGCATTGCTGCCATCCATCGTGACGTTGAAAGACGCTGTGCCTTGCGACGATCCGGTCGCGCTGCCCGACAGCTCAAAAGCAGCGACGGCCTTCGTTTCGCCGTACTTGTCCTTGTCCGTGTCGTTGTTGAGCACGTTGCCCGTGGCTTGGAACCCCAGCGGATCGTCCGCGGCATAAGCGCTCGTGGTGCGCAGGGACTCCTTCGCCGTGTTGTAGTCGTTCTTGCCTTGCGGTGCGTCGTTCTCGCCCTTGATCACGATTTTCAACGTGGTGGTGGAAGCGGCACCGGCCTTGTCCACCATGCGGTACGTGAACGTGTCGCTGAGCGTGTTGCTGCTCTGGCGCAGGGCTTCGACGGCCGAGTTCGAGTTGTCTACCACATAGCTGTAGTTGCCGGAGGCATCCATCGTCAGGCTGCCGTACAGGCCGGTGACCGAGCGACTGGTTGACGTGGTCGGATAGCCGATCACTTGGTCGGCCAACGTGGTGCCCACGGCGACGACGCGCTTGATCTCGTTGGTGGTGTCCGGGTCCGTGTCGTTGGTCAGCACGTTGCCGCTGGGATCCACACCAGCCTTGTAGTTGCCGCCCGTGTCAACGCCGGCCTCGGTGGCATTGGCCGTATCCGCCACCGCGGTGGGACTCTTGTTTTGCAAGATGAGCGCGTTCAGCGCTGAATCCACCCGGTCGGACGAAGAGCCGACGTTCTTGAGGGTATTGGCGACTTGCGTGCCGCCCAAGCTGTTGAAGTAGGCCTGGTCCACCACCAGGACGAAACCCACGTTGTCGGCCACGTTGCCGTCGCCGTCCTGGTTGCCATCGGTTTGCGCCGCTTGCAGGCTTGTGAAATCGTTGTCCGTCCAGAAATAGAAGCCCTTGACGACACCGCCGGACTTGATGGGACGGCTGATCCAGCCGTAGTAGTCCACACCGTTGATTTTCAGCGCGACGACGGACACGTCGTTGCCGCTGAAATTGCGGCTGTTGAAGTTGTTGTCGTCGATCTGGACGCTGGCCTGGGTCCCGGTGAAGACGAAGTCGAGGGAGTTCGCCTCCTTGCCGGCCGGCGTGGTGGCGGTGTTGACCCGGTAGGCATTGACGAAGGTGTAGCTCGCCAGCTCCAACTCCAGGCTTTGGCCTTCCAGCATCAGCGTGGCGTGATCGTTGTCGGCGCCGACGCGGTCGGGATCGCCGCCCAGGAGCGCTGCGGCGAAGCGCTCTCCCTCGTCGCCCGGCGTGTCGCGCGTGCCGTTGAGGCGGGCGTCCAGGCTGTGGCCCACTTCCTCCAGCAGTACCGACACGAGGCCCTGGACACTGGTTTCGGCGGCCCAATCGCGGTTGAGCAGGATGAGCGGCTGACCGGTCAGGCCGTTGCGCGAGAAGGCAGCCATGGTGCCGGCGAGCTCATGCTCGGACACGAAGCTCACCTGCACGCCGTAGCGGCCTTCCGCGATGTCCTGGCGCAGCGTCTGTGCGGCTTCCACCCAAGCTGCCGAAGCCTTGTCCTGGCCGCCATTGAACCTGGCGAAAAGCTGCTCGACCGCACCTTCCTGTGCCATGAAATTGGTCAGCAACTGCTTGACCTGGGCACCGGCGGTTTCCAGGGCGCTGGCGAGGCCGCCGGTATCGGCCGGGAATCGCAGAAGCACTTCCTGCACCGCCGGCGCGTGTGCTGCGGCTGGAGCGTGAGGCGCCGTGGCCTCGGCGGCGGGCGCTGGCTCCGCCACCGCCTTCTTGTCCACCAAGGGCTGTGCCTCGGTCACCTTTTGCACCACGTCGGCCACCGCTGCCGCGTCGAACATCAGGCGGGCTTCCAATGCCCAGGCACGGGGCAGAGGCGATGCGGGCTTTTTCCAGGAAGGCTTGGACATGGGGCAGCGGCGGTCTAGTTGTATGGAGTGGCGAGCCGGAGCAGGCGGTGGGATCGGGGCGACTGTTCTTGGTGACGTGTGCGCCGTTGGCGCACCAGCCGCGTCAAGGCGTGCGTTGCAGCACCAGGCGGCCGCTCATGCCAGCCATGAGCTCGGCGGGGCGGCCTTCGATGGCGGCCACCACCTTCACGGACTGGCTTACAGGGTCCACGCGGGCGCCCATGCGCTGCACGCGCGCGGGGTAGGTGCGGCCGGTCTCGTCCACGGCGATCTGCACCGCAGCGCCGGTGCGCACCTGCGACAGCCAGCGCGAAGGCATGATGAATTCGACTTCCAGCACGCTGTCGTCGATGATCTCCAGCAGCGTCTGGCCCGCCTGCACGTACTGTTGTTCACGCACCTTCTGCTCGGCCACGCGGCCGGAGAACGGTGCGGTGATGGAGCACTTGCTCAGCACCACCTGCATCTGTGCCACCTCGGCGCGCTGCTTGGCGACTTCACCTTCGGCGTTCTCCAGTTCCTGCCGCCCGGTGGCGTTGAGCTCCAGCAGCCTCGTCTGGGTGGCTTGCTGTTTGGTGGCCACGTCCAGCGCCACGCGGGCGCGCGCAAGCTGTGCCTGCTGCAGGCTGCAGTCGAAGCTCACCAGGGATTGCCCGGCTTTGAAGGCCGCGCCCTCGCCCATGGGCAGGCGCTGCACGCGAGCGCCAATCTCCGCGGCCACGGTGGTGAACCGGCGCGGAGAGAGCTGCGCGCGCACCTCAGGGGCGGCCTCCAGCGGGCTGGGCGCAGCGGCAGGGTAGGACACTGGCGCCAGCGCGGCCACCTTGGCCGGCTGCAATTGCGGCTGCGGCTTGGGCGGGTCGGCCTGAGCCGACAGCAGCGAGCCCAGCAGCAGCGTGGCGGCCAGGGCGGGTCGAACGAACGGAGTGTTCATAAAGGCTTTATCAATGAGGTTTTGGCCCGCAGGGAGCGCGTCCTGCGGGCCTGAGCATCTGGCGCGGCGCGAACCTGGGTCGAGAACGCAACGGGCGCTGCTCAGCGGGCTTGCGCGGCCGTCGGCGTCGCGCTGAGTTGCGTGTGCAGCTCGGAGGCGATGCGGGCCAGGCTCATGTCGTCGGTGCTGTTGGGCAGCAGGTCCACGCCAAGGGTTGCCTGCAGCTTGCTTTGCGCGGCGTGCACCTGGGCCAGCGCCTGGTAGCGGCGCAGCAGGCTCACGATGGTGGTGGTCTGCGCGGCCACGCGTTCGAGCTTGGAGCCGGCCTGGGCCTGCTCGCGGCTGGCGAGCTGGCGGGTGATCTTGTCGTCGAGCTTCCACAGCGCGTCGGCCCGCTCGAACTGCTGGCGCGCGCCCACCAACTGCTCGCGCGCCACGTGCACCTGGGCCACGGTGGCCACGTGCGAGGCCAGGCGGCGCTGGTCGGCCAGCGCGATGCCGGCCTCGGCCGCGCGCTTTTGCGCGGGCAGCGCCAGCAGGTTGAACACGTTGTAGGACACCTGCACGCCGGCTTCGGCCCAACCGTTGTTGACCAGATACTTGTCCGTGTCGTAGCGCGGGCCGGCGTTGAAGCTGATGTTGGGGTAGGCGCGGGCGATGACCTTGCGGGCCTCCGTGGCGGCGATGCGGCGCTGGTAGACCTGCTCGCGCAGGTCGGGGTTCTGTGCCAGCGCCATGTCCTCCATGGCCTCGGCAGACATTGCCAGCGGGTCGCCCTCGGGCTGCTCCTTGTCCACGGCCAGCGTGGTCTGTTGCATCACCGGGGCATTGATCAGCGCCGCGAGCTCGAAGCGCGCGGTGCCCAGCTCGTGCTGTATGGACTCCAGCAGCCGCATGTTTTCGGTGAGCTGGCGTTGGTAGCGCAGCGACTCCAGCGGCGCGCGCAGCCGCTCGGCCTCGGCCTTGCGGGCATCCTCCAGGGCTTCTTCGGCCAGCTTGAGGCTGTCCTGCACGTCGCTCTGCAGGCGCTGCGCGCTGGCCACGCGCCAGAAGGCCACGCGCACGTCCTGGACGAGTTGATGGGTGGCCTTGCGGCGACGCTCGGCGGCGGCCAGCACGCGGTCGGCGGCCTGCTCGCTGGAGTACTGGGCCAGGCTGAAGTCCAGCAGGCTCCAGCTGAGGTCGAGCTGGCTCACGAGGTGGCGGCGCTCTTGCGACAACTGGGGCGCCGCGCCGGTGGGCACGCCGTCGAGGTTGGTGCTCAGGGAAATGCGGTCGCTGTCGCGCGCGGTGTAGCCGGCGGAGGCCAGCAGCTTGGGCAGCAGGTCGTAGCGGCTGGCATCGAACTGCTGCGCGGCCAGTGCCTGCTCCAGCAGCCGGGCGCGGCGTTCCAGGTTGTACTTCAGAGCGCGGGCAATGGCCTCGTCCAGCGTCAGCGTGGCCGCCAGCGGCTCCACGTCGCGCTGGACGGCTTCACGGTCCTGCAGAAGCTGGGACTGGATCTCGTTGGCTTGCAGCGGCTTGGGCTGCGGCGGCTGCAATTGAGCGCAACCACTGACGGCCAGCACGGTGGCGGCTGCCACGGCCGAAACGAGGGGAAAACGGGACATCAAAACTCCGCGAAACGCTGGGCCGGCCGCCATGCAGGGCAGCCGGCAGATGAACAAGAGGCTCCATCGCGGCGGCCTGCGCCTCGATGATGGCCATTCACACCACAGGCGGCGGAAGATGCATGTCTCCGCCTCGACATCCCATCAACGGACGTGCTGGCGGCATGTTGAGCGTTTCGTTAAGCGGCGTATCCGGAGTTCACAAAGGTTTGACAATTGACCCGCGCTGCGCGTGCGTTTGTTCCGCGGCTTGTGTCCGAAGGGTGTCGCAAGCCGCGCAAAGGGGCCGAACGAGGTTCAGTTCCGGTCGCTGGCAGCCAGGGTGGTGCGCGGCAGCACGACTTCGAATTCCACGCCCGCGACCGTGTTGCGCCCCTCCACGCGCCCGCCGTGGGCCACGACGAACTGGCGAACGATGTACAGGCCCAGCCCCAGGCCGTCGCCGCCCTCGCGGGCACCCTTGAAGGGGTCGAACAGCCGTGGCAGGGCGTCCTCGGCCAGGCGCCCGGCGTTGCGGACGATGAAGCGCAGCGTGCGCGCGTCGCTGCCGTCCAGGTGCACGCGCACCGGTTGCTCGGCCTCGCCGTACTGCAGCGCATTGCCCACGAGGTTGGAGAACACCTGGGCCATGCGGTCCGCATCGAAGCTGGCGTGCATTTCGCCTTCGGCCGTGAGGTCCAGGGTGGCACCCGGCGTGGCCTGGCGCAGCTCGGCCACGGCGCCCTCGGCCACGGTGCGCAGGTCGTGCACCTGGCGGTCCAGCGCCAGCGCGCCGGAGCGTATGCGGGAGAAGTCCAGCAGTTGCCCGATCATCTGCGACATGCGGCGGCCGCTGTTCTTGACGCGCTGGGCGGCCTTGCGCGCGGCGTCGCTGCCGGCCAGGTGCTGCAGCACCTCCGCGCTCATGAGGATGGCCGACAGCGGCGTGCGCAGGTCGTGCGAGAGCACGGCCATCATCACCTCGTTGAGTTTCAACAGCCGCTCCAGCTCCTCGTTGCGCTGGCGCAGCAGCCGGCGCTGGCGGTGCAGCTCCACGAACACGCGCACCTTGCCCAGCAGCACATGGGGCTCCAGCGGCTTGTGCAGAAAGTCCACCGCACCGGCCTCGTAGCCGCGGAAAAGGCGCACCGGGTCGCCGGGCGAGGCGGTCACGAAGATGATGGGGATGTCGCGCGTGCGGCTGGAGCCTCGCATGAGCTCGGCCAGGGCAAAGCCGTCCATCTCCGGCATCTGCACGTCCAGCAGCGCCAGCGCCACGTCGTCATGCTCCAGCAGCAGCTCCAGCGCCTGCGCGCCTGACGAGGCGGTGAGCAGCTCCAGGCTGGGCATGCTGGGCTGCTGGAGCAGGGCCTGCATGGCCAGCAGGTTCTGCGGCACGTCGTCCACCACCAGCAGCTTGACGGGTTGGTCGGCCGCGGTGGCGGCGTCTGCGCGTGTGGAGCTGTTGGTTTCCATGGCAATCATTTTGTGCAGGCCGCCAGGCGGCGGCACATGTCGTCTAAGGTGAGCACGGCGTCGGCGCCGGCATGGGCCAGCGCCGCGGCGGGCATGGTGGGGACGCTGGCGCTGCTTGGGTCCTGCACCCAGGCCTGGCCGCCGCGGGCGCGCACGGCGGCCAGGCCCGCGCTGCCGTCGTTGCTGGCACCCGTGAGCAGCAGGGCCAACAGTCGCGGGCCATAGGTGGCGGCCGCCGATTCGAACAAGGGGTCTATGGCGGGCCGGGAAAACAGCACCGGCTCGTCCACCGACAGCGCCAGCGTGAGGTCCGGCTCCACCAGCAGGTGGTAGTCCGGCGGCGCCAGCGTCACCGTGCCGCCGCGCACGGGCTGCTTGTCCAGGGCCTCGGCCACCGGCAATGCGCAGCCGGCCCCCAGCAATTCGGCCAGGCGGCTCTCGCGTCCGGGCGAGAGGTGCAGCACCACCAGCAGCGCGGGCGCGAAGCCGGCGGGCAGCGACCCCAGCAAGGCCTGCAAGGCCTGCACGCCGCCGGCCGAGGCGCCCAGGACCACGGCGTCCGCGTCGCGCTGGGGGTTGAATTCGTGGGACGGCGTCATGGGCGGCGGCGGTAGATGCGCTGCTCGGGGCACCAGGGCTCGAAGCCTTCGGCATGGGCGCTGAAGCTCAGCGACTCCCGGTTGCCCAGCCCCAGAAAGCCGCGGCGCACCAGCGCCTCGCGGAACAGGCCCAGCGCACGGTCCTGCAGCGCGCGGTTGAAGTAGATCAGCACGTTGCGGCAGGAGACGAGGTGCACCTCGGAAAACACGCTGTCCGTGGCCAGGCTGTGGTCCGCAAACACCACCTGGCGGCGCAGCGCGCGGTCGAACGCCGCGCCGTGGGGCGAGGCGGTGTAGTGGTCCGACAGCGACCCCGTGCCGCCCGCGGCGAGGTAGTTGCGGCTGAAGTCGGCCATGCGCTCCAGCGGGAACACCCCCGTTTCGGCGCGGCGCAGCGCGGCCGGGTCTATGTCGGTGGCGTAGACGATGGTGCGATCCAGCAAGGCCTCCTCCGCCAGCATCACGCACAGCGACCACACTTCCTCGCCGCTGCTGCAGCCCGCCACCCAGACCTTGAGCGACGCGTAGGTGCGCAGCAGCGGCACCACCTGCTCGCGCAGCGCGCGCCAGTAGGGCGGGTCGCGGAACATCTCCGACACGTGCACCGTGAAGAAGCGCAGCGCCTGCTGGAAGGACGGCGGCTCGCGCAGCAGCCGGTGCTGCAGTTGCGACAGGCTGTCGCACTGGAAATGCTGCAGCGCCTGGCGCATGCGCCGGCGCATGGAGGCGATGGCGTAGTCGCGGAAGTCGTGCTGGTAGCGCAGGTACACGGCCTCCAGCAGCAGCTTCACTTCCAGGTCGAACAGCTCCGTGTCGGCGGCGTCGTCGCGCGCCTCGTCGGGGGGCATGGTTGGCGTGCTCACTTGGGACACCACACGCGGCACAGCGAGATGAGCCGCTCCACGTCAATGGGCTTGGCGATGTAGTCGTTGGCGCCGGCCTCCAGGCAGCGCTCGCGGTCCTCCGGCATGGCCTTGGCCGTGAGGGCGATGATGGGCAGGTCGGACCAGCGTGGTTGTGCGCGTATCTTGCGCATGGCCTCCAGGCCGTCCATCTCCGGCATCATGATGTCCATGAGCACCAGGTCGATGTCCTGGCTCTCCAGCCGCTGCAGCGCCTCGCGGCCGTTGCGGGCGATCTCCATGCGCACGCCCAGCGGCTCCAGCACGCTGGAGAGGGCGAAGATGTTGCGCGCATCGTCCTCGGCCAGCAGCACGCGGCGGCCGTCGAGCACGCTGTCGCGCTTGAGGGCGCGGCGCAGCATCTGCTGCTGCTCCGGCGGCAGCGCGGACTCCACGCTGTGCAGGAAGAGGGTCACCTCGTCCAGCAGCCGCTCCGGCGAGCGCGCGCCCTTGACGATGATGGATTTCGAATAGCGCCGCAGCCGCTGCTCCTCGTCGCGCGTGAGCGTGCGGCCGGTGTAGACGATGACGGGCGGGAAGGCCCTGTCATGCATGGCCGCCATGCTGTCCAGCAGGTCGTAGCCGCTGCCGTCCGGCAGCGCCAGGTCCGTCACCATGCAGTCGAACGTGGTGGCGCGCAGCGCCTGCAGCGCTTCGGCCATGGTGCCCACGGCCGTGATCTGCAGCGCGCCATCGGCCAGCAGCTTTTGCAGGCTCGCGCGCAGCGTGGCATCGTCCTCCACGATCAGGAGGCGGCGCAGCGGCTGCTGCAGCCGCTGCTCGATGGCGTGTATGGCCTGCGCCAGCGTCTCGCGCGTGGCGGGCTTGAGCAGGTGGCCCACGGCGCCCAGCTCCATGGCGGTCTGCCCACGCTCCAGCGCCGAGGCGGTGTGCACCGGCACGTGGCGCGTGGCCGGGTCGCGCTTGAGCTGTTCCAGCACGGTCAGCCCCGAGCCGTCGGGCAGCATGATGTCCAGCAGGATGCCCTGCGGCTGCAGCTCGTGCGCCAGGCGCAGCGCGTCGGCGGCGGTGGGCGCGATCACGCCGTCGAACGCCTGCTCGTGCACCAGTTTCAGCATGGCCTGCGCGACGTCCGGCTCGTCCTCCACGATGAGGATCAAGCGCCCGGGGTGGTTGCGCTGCAGACGATCGTCCAGTGCCGCGGCCACCGCCGTGTCGCCTTGCGCAGCCGTGGCCGTTGGCGCCACGCTGGCCGCTGCCTGTACCGGCGCGGGAGCGGGCACAGGCGTGGGCGCTGGTGACTGCGCGGCGGGCTTCCTGGCTTGCGCTGGAGCGGGCGAGGGCGCCGGCGGCGCGGCCGCCGTGGCGATGGCCGCCTGCGCCAGCGCCGCGGCCTGCGCGCTCATGTCCACGGGCAGTTCCAGCGTGAAAGTGCTGCCGCGGCCAGGCTCGCTTTGCAGCGTGATGTCGCCGCCCATGCGCCGCGCCAGCTCGCGGGCAATGGAAAGGCCCAGGCCCGTGCCGCCGTACTTGCGGCTGGTGCTGCCGTCGGCCTGACGGAAGGCTTCGAAGATGACTTCCTGTTGCTCGCGCGCGATGCCTATGCCCGTGTCGCGCACCGCAAAGCGCACGCGGGTGCCGCCCTCGGCCGCTTCCACGCGCAGCGCCACTTCGCCGCGGTCGGTGAATTTCACGGCGTTGGCCAGGAGGTTGCGCAGCACCTGCTGCAGGCGCTGGCGGTCGCCCACGAGCTGCGCGGGCGCGCCGGGGGCCATGTCCACCGTCAGCCGCAAGCCCTTCTGGCGCGTCATGGGCTCGAAAGTGATCCGCTTGCGCTCCAGCAGGTCGGCCAGCGTGATGGGTTCGGCCGAGAGGTCGGCATGGCCGGCCTCGATCTTGGAGAGGTCCAGGATGTCGTTGATGAGCACCAGCAGGTCGTTGTTGGCGTCGAACACGGCTTGCGCGTACTTCACCTGCTCGGCCGTGAGGTTGCCCTCGCGGTTCTCGGACAGCAGCTTGGTGAGGATGAGCGCGCTGTTGAGCGGCGTGCGCAGCTCGTGCGACATGTTGGCCAGGAACTCGGTCTTGTAGCGGCTGGCTTCCTCCAGCCGGCGGGCGTAGTCCTTGAGGTCGGTTTGCGCGCGCACGAGGTATTGCTTCTGCCGCTCCAGCGCCTGCGTCTGCTCCTCCAGTTGCACGTTGGTCTGCTCCAGCTCGGTCTGCTGGGTTTCCAGGCGGGCTTGCGAATCCTGCAGCGCGCGGGTGTGCTCTTCCAGCTCCTCGTTGGTGACGCGAAGTTCCTCCTGCTGGGTTTGAAGCTCTTCGCTCTGGCGCTGGGTTTCCTCCAGCAGCTCCTTCAGGCGCTGGCGGTAGATGGCGGTGCGCAGCGCCAGGCCCACGGGCTCGGCGCAGGCGCTCATGAGTTCCAGCTCGTGGGGATTGGGCGGCTCGCGCCGGATGAAGCCCAGCTCCACCAGGCCGCAGGAGCGGCCGTCGGCGGTGAGCGGCGCCAGCACCAGGTGGCGCGGCGCGCTGTGGCCCAGAGCGGTGGCCATGTCGAGGTGGCCGGGCGGCACATCGGCCACGGCGCGGGGCTGGGCATCGGCTTGCAGCATGCCGGCCGCCAGGCCGTGGTCCAGCGGCAGTTGGGCGGGCAGGGTGGCCTCGTCCACGCCGTGGCTGCCGCTGCGGTGCAGCGCGCCACCTTCCAGCCAGTAGAGCGCGCCCACCTGCGCGCCGGTGAAGTTGGCCAGCGCCTGCGCCGCGGAGTGCGCCAGCTCCTGCACGGAGCGCTCGCCCAACAGGGCGCGGCTCACCTGCGACTCGCCCTGCTGCAGCCACAGCAGCCGGCTGATTTCCTGGCGCACGTTGAGCACCCGCCACACCACACCGGCCACCGTGGCCATGATCACGGCGCTCAGGCAGCGGTTGAACAGGGCAAGCTGGAAATTCTGGCCAGGCGGCGAGATCCATATCCCCAACACGCCCAGCACCATGGCCACGCCGCCCACCACCAGCGGCGCCGCCGGGCGCGACTGGAACAGCGTCACGCCCACCGGGATGTAGTAGAGCGCCCACACGGCGTAACCGAGTGGGGTGAGAGCGTCCAGCGCAAGGATGCCCACCAGCAGCGCCACGGCCAGGATCAGGATTCGAACGTCTTTGGTCACTGCAATAGAGCTGTATGCAAACCGGCCCCAAGAGCAAATGCCGTGCCTTCTCCCGCCCTGACATCGCCCGAAGGGCCCGAAGGGCAGATGGGGGCGAAGCGGCTGCGCGCAAGGAGCGTTGATTGCGGCGTATCTGTCCCCAAGTGATGGCAAGTTCACTGTTCGTGAGGATTCATGGCAAGCAGAAAAGACTTGGATGCCTGGATGTGGGTCGAGGCCTGCGAGCTGATGGGGCGGGCCGAGCGCCTGCAGCGGCAGTTTTTCCAGCCTCCGCGCGGCGGCGCGTCCACCGCGGCCTGGGAGCCACCGGTGGACGTGTTCGAGGACGAGCGCGAGCTCGTCATCGTCGTGGCCATGCCCGGCGTGCCGGCCTCGCGCGTGCAGGTCGCGCAGGAGGGCGCCGCGCTGCTGGTGCGCGGCTCGCGCCCCATGCCGCTGTCGGCCTCCGGCCACGCGGTGCGGCATTTGGAGATTCCCTATGGCGCCTTCGAGCGGCGCATCGCGTTGCCGGCCGGCCATTTCCAGATGGGTCAGCCCGAGCTGGCCGATGGCTGCCTGGTGCTGCGACTGATCAAGATTTGAGGGAGTAAGCGATGGAACGCTTCAAGCCGTCCGCCCCGTTGTTCTCTTCGATGCTGGACTCCGCGACCGGTGCCGGGGCTGCCGCCTCGGCTTCGCCGTCGCCTTCGGCCGCCCCGGCGCGGCCGCCTTTGAAACCCATTCCGGAAGACGCACTGATCGTGCTGCCCCTGCGCGACGCCGTGGTCTTCCCCAACACCGTCGTGCCGCTGCTGGTGGGCCGCGCGCTGTCGCAGGCTGCCGTGCAGGAGGCCGTGCGCCAGGAAAAGCCCGTGGGCGCGCTGCTGCAGAGCAAGGCCGACGTGGACGACCCCCGCCCCGACGAGCTGCACTGGGTGGGCACCAGCGTGGCCGTGATGCGCTACCTGACCGCCCCCGACGGCACGCACCACCTGGTGGGCCGCGGCGTGCGCCGCTTTCGCGTGCTGCAGTTCCTGGAGGGCTGGCCCTTCCCGGTGGCGCAGGTGCAGTACATCGACGATCCGGCGCGCGGTGATCCGGAGATCGAGGGCCGCGCCCGCGCGCTCAAGGACCGCGCCATGCAGACGCTGCAACTGCTGCCGCAGGTGCCCGCGGAGATGAGCGCCGCGCTGCAGGCGCTGGAGCAGCCCGCGCAACTGGCCGACGCCGTCTGCAGCGTGCTGGACATCCCGGTGGCGGAGAAGCAGTCGCTGCTGGAGACCTTCGATCTCAAGTCGCGGCTGGACAGGCTGCTTGCCGCCGTCACGCACCGCCTGGAAGTGCTCAAGGTCTCGCGCGACGTGGCCGACCGCACGCGCGAGTCCCTTGGCGACGTCAACCGCAAGCACCTGCTGCGCGAGCAGATGCGCGTGATCCAGAAGGAGCTGGGCGAGGACGACGAGAACAGCGCCGAGATCGCCGAGCTGGATGCCGCCATCGCCGAGGCCGGCATGCCGGACGACGTGGAAAAGGCCGCCCGCAAGGAGCTCAAGCGGCTGGAGCGCATGCCCGAGGCCGCGGCCGAGCACTCCATGGTGCGCACGTATCTGGAGTGGCTGACCGAGCTGCCCTGGCGCAACCCGGAGCCCGCCGGCATAGACATTCCCGAGGCGCGGCGCATCCTGGACGCGGACCACTTCGGCCTGGAGAAGATCAAGCGCCGCATCCTGGAGCACCTGGCCGTCCACAAGCTCAACCCGAACGGGCGCAGCCCCATCCTGTGCTTCGCGGGGCCGCCGGGCGTGGGCAAGACCTCGCTGGGCCAGAGCATCGCCAAGGCCACGGGGCGCGCCTTCCAGCGCGTGAGCCTGGGCGGCGTGCACGACGAGTCGGAGATCCGCGGCCACCGGCGCACCTACATCGGCGCGCTGCCGGGCAACATCGTGCAGGCGCTGCGCAAGGCCGGCACGCGGCACACGCTGATCATGCTGGACGAGATCGACAAGCTCGGCGCCGGCGGCGTGCACGGCGACCCGGCCGCGGCGCTGCTGGAGGTGCTGGACCCGGAGCAGAACAACAGCTTCCGGGACACCTACCTGGCCGTGCCCTACGACCTGTCCAAGGTGATGTTCGTGTGCACGGCCAACATGCTGGACACCATTCCCGGCCCGCTGCGCGACCGCATGGAGGTCATACAGCTTCCGGGCTACACCAACCAGGAGAAGCTGGAGATCGCCCGCCGCTACCTGCTGCCGCGCCAGCTCGCCGCCGCGGGCCTGACCGAGGCGCAGTGCCGCGTCACCGACGCGGCACTGGCCGCCATCGTGGCCGACTACACCCGCGAGGCCGGCGTGCGCAACCTGGAGCGCGAGGTGGGCAGCGTCTGCCGCCACGTGGCGGTGCGCGTGGCCGAGGGCAGCGTGACGGCGATGACGGTGGACGCAGCCGACCTGCCGGCCGTGCTGGGCCCCAAGCGGTTCGAGCCCGAGGTGGCCATGCGCGCGGGCATTCCGGGCGTGGCCACGGGGCTGGCGTGGACGCCGGTGGGGGGCGAAATCCTCTTCATCGAGGCGGCGCGCACGGCGGGCAGCGGCCGTTTGATCCTCACCGGCCAGTTGGGTGACGTGATGAAGGAAAGCGTGCAGGCCGCGCTGTCGCTGGTGAAGGGCCGCGCGGGGGCCTTGGGCATTGCGGCGGAGGCGCTCGACCGAGCCGACGTGCACGTGCACGTGCCTGCGGGCGCCACGCCCAAGGACGGGCCCAGCGCGGGCGTGGCCATGTTCGTGGCGCTGACCTCGCTGCTCAGCGGCCGCCCGGTGCGCGCCGACGTGGCCATGACGGGCGAGATCAGCCTGCGCGGCCTGGTGCTGCCCGTGGGCGGCATCAAGGAAAAGGTGCTGGCCGCGCTGCGCGCAGGCATCAAGACCGTGATGCTGCCCGCGCGCAACCGCCGCGACCTGGAGGACATCCCGGAAGAGGCGCGGGCGCAGCTGGAGTTCGTGTGGCTGGAGCGGGTGGACGAGGCCGTCGCCCTGGCCCTGGAGCCGGCCGTGGCCGTCATGCAGGAGGAGGCGGCGGCCTGAGCTGGCGGCGCCGCGGCGCGGCTGGGCGCTCAGCGCGCCGGGCCGCCGCTGCCCTGGCCGCTGGGGCTGCCAGGGCTGCTTGCGCTCCCGCTGGCGCTGCTGCTTTGGCTGGAGCCCGCGCCGGTAGAAGGCCGCGCAGCGGCTGGCGGCCTGAGTCCCGGGCCGCTGCCGTTGGCCCCGTCCACGACGCGCCCGTCCAGGCCGGAGCCCGTGCCGTCGCTGCTGCCGCTGCGCGGCACCGTCCCGCCCGGCGCGGTGGGTGCGCCCGCGCCGCCCAAGCCGGAGCCGCCGTTGGGCGACACCACGATGGCGCCGCCGCTGGTGCCTCCCGGGCCCGTGGGCGTGCTGTTGCCGCTGGGATTGGCGCTGCCTCCCGTGCTGCCGTCGCCGCCGGTGGTGCCGCTGCCTTGCGCATGGGCCAGCGCGGTGGCGGCCAGGGCCAGGCCCGCCAAGGCCAGGCGCATGGGGTGATGGATGGCTCGCATGGACAACTCCTCGGGTGCCGTCGCTGCGACGGCTGCTGCCTTTCGGGGCAGCAAGCGGGGCGCCGGCTGAGCGTGGCCCTGCAGCGCCGGGCGACGCGGCAGGCCATGCAATGCGTTCGCCGCAAACGCGCTTTGAAATCCAGGCTGGCCGGAAAATCGCTTATGAATGGCCGGAAGTAAGCACAAGCGCCGTTACATTACTTGTGAATCAAGAATTGTCTGGAGCTTGGCCACCATTTTGGTTTGCAAGCGCATTTCCTGATCCATGTAAAACCCGCCAAATGGGCGGCGTGGCGAAATCGCGACGCCTGGAGGCGATGGCCTCGGCCATGACCTACCATCCGGCTTGCCTTCCTGAAATTAACGCCCGGCGCGGGGGAATGTATCAAACGCACACATGGCAAATGAGCTGTGTTGAGTTGCATGGGATTTCGGCCCGCGTCCAGGCTCCGCTGATGGAGACTCGCCGTGACCGACCACTTGCCAGGCAGGTATTTGACGCTGGCCGGCTGCCTGCTGCTGCTGGCGGCCGATATGGGTTGGGCGCAGCCCCGACCGTATGTCAATGTGCCTCAGAAAGACGCGCCCGTGGCGGCGCCCGTTGCGCCGGCGCAGGAAGAATCCAGCCCCTATTATTTGGGCGCCGCCGTCGGCCGTGGCCGGGATTCCAACGTTTTTCGCCTGCCCGAGGAGTTGGGCCCGCGCTCCGATTCCTACACCACCGGCTCCGTCCTGGCCGGCATAGACAAACCCATAGGCCGCCAGCGAATATTTGCTGACGTCACGGTGCGCCGCCAGCGTTTCAACACGCTCAAGGAATTGGACAACACCGGCCATAAATCCAGCGCCGGCGTGGACTGGGAAACGGTCGACAAGTTTTCCGGGCAGGTCAAGGCCGAGTCGGAAAGGACTTTGGCATCCTACGGTTCGCCTTTTGCGACCACCGTGCTGCGTGAGCGCAATATCAAGACCGAGCGGACCTTCACCGCCACGGCGCAGCGCGGCAACTTGCGCAGCAAGGTGCAGCCCTTCGTTGCCTTCAATTCACGCAAGACGGATTATTCCGCCGAGGCCTATCGTTTTCGCAACAACGACCGCAAGGCCGTGCGTGCCGGCGTGCGCTACCGGCCCAGCGATTTATTGACCCTGGGCGTGGCGGCCGTGGAAGCGCGGGGTGAATATCCATTTTCCCGATTTTCCACCGGCCTGCTGAGCGATCCGGACAAATACAAGAGCCACGGCATAGAGTTCACGGGCGATTGGGCCGTGACCGGCAAAAGCAACCTGGACGGCCGCATAGGCTACGAGCAGCGCAAATACGACCTTTCCACGCGGCGGGATTTCTCCGGTTTCAACGGCATGCTGCGCTGGCGCTGGCAGCCTACGGGCAAACTGAGCTTTGCCACCTCGCTGGTGCGCGATGCCGACGATACCGACCGACTGGTGCCCACCAGCGTGACCGAAGTGGCCACCGCCACCTCGCGCGTCACCAATACCGCCATTTTGGAAGGTAACTGGGCTGCAACCAGCAAGATCAGCGTCAACGCCAATTTGCGTTACAGCAACCGGAAACTGGTGAACCCGGTGGCGGATGCCGGTGGCGGCATTCAAAACCTCACCGGTACGGACAAAACCCGCCAAGCCAGCCTGGGCGCCACTTGGAATGCGACGCGTAATGTTTCCGCAGGCTGCAACGTCGGCCGCGAATCCCGCAGCACGAATTCCAACCTGAGTTTCCCTTTCAAGGCCAATACCGTGAACTGTGAGCTGACGGCCTTGCTGCGGTAATGCGGCTTCATTGTTGAAAATTCAGGCCCGCACCGATATGAATTCGGTGCGGGCCATTGACTTTTGGAAATTGGAACATGTTCAAGCGGGGTTTGGCACTGGTCACGACGCTGGTGCGCGAGCAATTGGGCGTGCCGGTGACGCTGCGGCGGTTCTTGCAGGAGCAAACCGAGGCTTTGCGCGCCGGGTTGGAAATATTGCCGGCAGGCTTGGCCGCTGGAAATATCACGTGCTGGCATGAATGGGGCGATGCCTGGCGCGACGGTGGCGAAGCGTATGAGCCCGGCGAGCTGCCGGGTTGGAAAACGCAGCACAATTTCAAATACAAACCCCAGCGCCAGGTGCGGCAAGATTTGTTGCGCCTGGCCACCGTCACGCGCCAGCCGCAGTGGCGGGGCGACATCCGCGACGTGGCGGGCCTGCAGGCCAACCGTGCGGAGCTGGTGAAATTCGATTCGCTGGACGTTTATGCGCAAACTCGCGCCCGCTCACACCTGAGTGAAATCACGCGCGCCCGTCTCAATGCGCTGCTGTCGCACAAGGAATTGCGGTTTCTGCGCCGGCCCAAGCCGGCGGAGTATTTTCTGCAGCCGCTGTGGGACGGCCGGATATTCCTGCTCAACGGCGGCGGCTCGCCGCAATTCGCGGCGGCACGCTTCATTGCCGGGCAGATTGGGCAGGCCGTGCCGCTGGCCGGCGAATTGCGCCAATGCTCGCTGGAACCGCTGGCCGTGAGCGGGCTGCGCCGGGATTTCGAGCTGTTCGCCTTGTCCATGCGCGACCCGCAGGCCATTGCCGGGCTGCACGACGCGCTGCGCCGCCTGCGCGCGCCTTATTTGTGGAAACCCATGCCGCAGCCCCACGCGCAGGCGCAGGTGCTGTTCCTGCCCCGGGAAGACCGCCGCGCCCAGGCCGCCGCGGCCGAGCTGCGCGCCGCCGGGCTGCCGGACGTGGGTAAGCACCTCTCGGCGCTGGTGCTGCGCCAGCACATCTACCTCGTGCGCCAGCGCGAGGGCACGCAGGCACAGGCGGCCTGAAGGGAGGCACAGGGCCCCCGTAAGCTCCCTGTGCCCCCTGCAGGCCTGGCGGCTCCCAAGCTGGGCTGCACGCTCCGCGTTCATGCTGTATCGAGTATTTGTGTTGGATATTTGTCAAAAGCTTTAATTACTAGAATAAGTCGCCACTGAATTGTTTGAAAATGAATGCGTTGGCGGATTGTTTGCCTCTGTACACCAATATAACCCGCCATCCCCACGGTTATTCTGTTTCGTGTATGCGCTGAAACATTGAAGCAATTTCACGCAAAAAAACTGACACGGTTAACCTGATCAAACCATTTTTCACCATTGGCGATTATGCAAGTTTTCGTACGCGCCAGTTTTTCGGTGAAGCGCGCTTAAAGTCCGCGGCTCGCGGGTGGGGTGTATGTCTCCATCCTGTCTTGAATATGCGGATTTGTGTGCCGGTACTTTCACCGGTGCCGCCACGGCGGCCTGGGCTGGTATATGCAGCCCAGCGTTCAACCATCCGCTGCATTTACAGCAAGTGAATACCGGATGCGCAGCATTCAATATCGCCCGCTTCTGGGCGTTTCCATTTTTTGTGCGGCCTCCCTTTTGGCGGCCTGTGGTGGCGGCGGTGACGCCGATGGCATGGAGCCCACGGCATCGCTGAGCACGAGCGAAGCCGCCCAGGGGCTGCAGGCGTCGTCGTCGGCGCCGTCGGACAGCCTGGCGACGGCTTCGCTGGCCGCTGCCGACGGCGGCGAGGACAGCGCGGACGAAGGCGCTATGTCCGTGGAGCCCGCGCCCTGGGAGCTGCAGGAGGACGAGGCGCTGTCGCAAGCCTTCTTCGCCAGCCAGCAGGCCAAACCGCTGTCGGCCGGCCTGGCCAGCGGCCAGCGCGTGAAGTGGAACCCCGGCCACTACATCGCCCTGAGCCGCCGCGATGACGCCTCCGTCATCCAGGCGCTCAAGGAAATCCAGCGCTTTCCGCAGGTCAAGGGCCTGCTGCTTCGCTACAACTGGCGCCAGATGGAGCCGCGCAAGGGCGACTACCAGTTCTCCGGCATAGACCGCGACATCCAGCTCGCCCGCGCCTACGGCAAGCGCGTCTTCATCATGGTGGAGACCAAGGCCTTCCGCGCCGGCGTGCGCGCCGTGCCGGACTACATGCACACCGGCGAGTACGACGGCGGCGCCTACAAGATCCGCATCAACGCCAAGTCCACCCTGGGCTCCAGCGACACCTACGGCGAGAACGCCGCGCTGCACAACAGCAAGGTGCGCGACCGCCTCATCGCGCTGACCACGGCGCTGGGCCGGCGCTACAACGCAAACAACTCGGTGGAGGGCGTGGCCTTCAACGAGACGGCCATGGGCCGCACGCTGCAGCCGCTGTCGCGCAAGCAGACCGACGCCTTCTTCGACAACCTCGCGCAGGTGGACACGGCCACGCGCCGCGCCTTCCCCAACACCGTGGTGCTGCAGTTCGTCAACTTCCCCGCGCCCTACATGCCGGGCCTGGTGGAGAACATGATCCGCTCCTCGGTGGGCGTGGGCGGGCCGGACACCTTCCTCAACGACCACGACCTCAACCGCGTCACCTACCCGCTCTACGACCGCGCCCGCGGCAAGGTGCCCATCGGCCCGTCGGTGCAGCCTGAGAACTACTTCGCCCGCTCGCACAACGGCCCACATTCACCCCCGAGCGTGAAGGAGTTGCACGCCTTCGCCCAAAATCGGCTGCACGCGAACTACCTGTTCTGGAGCCGCACGCTCATCCGCCCCTTGATGCCCTACAACCAGGTGCTGCGGATGTTCCAGTCGGAAGCCTTCCCCCGCGACGGCTCCGGCGGCTTGAACAGCGACTGTCCCTCGAACCTGGGCGCCTGCGTGAAGGCGCTCTGACGGAGAACACTTCAGCCGATGCATAGACGCCAATTCGCCCGCGCCGCCGCAGCGCTCGCCGCGTTCGGAATCCCGCTGCACCGCGCCTTTGCGGCCGAGGCCGCCGCGCCCAAGACGGCTGCGGCGGCCACACCCGCGGCGGCCGCGGCCTCCACGCTCACGCCGGCCCAGCCCTTCGATTACGCCTGGCTCAAGGGCCTGGCGCGCACCAAGGCCGCCGCGGCGTACAAGGCGCCCGCCGAGAACCTGCCGCGCGAGGTCGCCGCGCTGGACTGGGACCAGTACCAAGCCATCCAGTACCGCGACGACCACGCCTTGTGGGCGAATGACGCCGACAGCAATTTCCGGCTGAAGTTCTTCCACCTGGGCCTGTTCTTCAAGTCGGCCGTGCGCATGCACGAGGTGGTCGGCGGCCAGGCGCGCCAGCTCGCCTACGACCCGGAGATGTTCGACTACGGCAAGAGTGGCCTGCGCAACGTAAAGCTGCCGGCCAACCTGGGCTTTGCCGGCTTCCGGGTGGATTTCCATACCGACTGGCGCAGCGACGTGGCGGCCTTCCTGGGCGCGAGCTACTTCCGCGCCGTGGGCGGGGAGCGCCAGTACGGCCTGTCGGCGCGCGGCCTGGCGGTGGACACCGGCCTGGGGCGCGCCGAGGAGTTCCCCAGCTTCACCGACTTCTGGTTCGAGCGCCCGGCCGCGGGCAGTGACGTGATGACGGTCTACGCCCTCATGGACTCGCCCAGCGTGGCCGGCGCCTACCGCTTCGACATCCGTCCCGGCAACACGCTGGTGATGGACGTGGACGCGGCGCTGTACCCGCGCAAGGCCGTGGAGCGGCTGGGCATCGCGCCGCTGACCAGCATGTTCCAGTACGGCGAGAACGACCGCCGGGTGGCCAACGACTGGCGTCCCGAGGTGCACGACTCCGACGGCCTGGCCGTCTGGAGCGGGCAGGGCGAGTGGCTGTGGCGCCCGCTCACCAACCCCGCCTCGCTGCGCTTCTCGGCCTTCACCGACGAGAACCCGCGCGGCTTCGGCCTGCTGCAGCGCGACCGCGACTTCGACCACTACCAGGACGACGGCGTCTTCTACGAGAAGCGGCCCAGCCTGTGGGTGACGCCCAGGGCGGGCTGGGGCAAGGGCGCCATCAACCTGGTGGAGCTGCCCACCGACGACGAAACCAACGACAACATCGTCGCCTTCTGGAACCCCGCGCAGCCGCTGGTGCCGGGCGAGGAGCGGCTGTTCAGCTACCAATTGCACTGGGGCGCGCAGCCGCCCGCGATGCCGCGCCTGGCGCAGGCCGTGGCCACGCGCACGGGCCTGGGCGGCGTGGTGGGGCAAAAGCGCAGCTATTTCTCGCAGCGCTTTGCCGTGGACTTTGCCGGCGGCGACTTCAGCCTGCTCAGCGGCAACGCGCAGGTGGAGCCGGTGATCTGGGCTTCGCGCGGCCAGGTGGAGATCACGTCCGCCCGCCCGCTCAACGCCCTGCGCGGCTGGCGCGCCATGTTCGACCTGCGCCCCATGGACGACTCGGTGGAGCCCATAGAGCTGCGCCTGTTCCTGCGCTACCAGGGCCGCCCGCTCACCGAGACCTGGACCTACCAGTGGACGCCGCCCGCAGCGGCGCAGCGGGCGTTCTGAGCCCGCGTGCCGCGCGCCGGGTTACAACCCCGGTTTCTTGAAGGCGGAAGGTGTCGACGATGCGTGGCGTGGCGGTGTTTTGCGGTTCCAACTTCGGCGCGTCGCCGGCCTATGCCGAGGCCGCCGCGGCCCTTGGGCGGGAGATGGCCGCGCGGGGCCTGCGGCTGGTCTATGGCGGCACCACCAAGGGCCTCATGGGCGTGGTGGCCGACGCGGTGCTGGCCGCCGGCGGCTCGGCCACGGGCGTGATCACGCACAAGCTGCACGCGCGGGGCCACCTGCACGGCAAGCTCTCGGCGCACGAGCTCGTGCCCACCATGCGCGAGCGCAAGACGCGCATGGGCGAGCTGGCCGACGCCTTCGTGGCCCTGCCCGGCGGCCTGGGCACCTTCGAGGAGTTGTTCGAAGCCGCCACGCTCACGCAGTTGGGCGAGCACGTGAAAGCCTGCGGCGTGCTCAACGTCAATGGCTACTACGAGCCGCTGCGCGCCATGCTGGACCGCGCGGTGGCCGAGGGCTTCATGAAGGCCGAGCACCGCGACATGGTCGTGATCGAGTCCGACCCCGCGCGGCTGCTCGATGCCCTGGCCGCCTGGCAGCCGCCGGTGGTGGACAAGTGGATAGGCCAGCCCGGGTCGTGATGGGGTTCGCTCCGCGCTGAGCCCGTCCCGCCGCGCGTTCCACCTTGCGGGGGATGTCCTGTCCACCCCCCGGAACGATGCGCCAGGGCCCTGGCCTGCGGACACTGCGCTCCCGTTGCAGCCGCACTGCGACGCCGCTTCGACAGCGGCCTCCCACCCGCTCACGACCGCCAGGAGATCCACGCATGACCGCTTCGCTTTCCCCCGACCGCATCCTGCAGACCGGCGCCGCCTTCTGGGGCTCCAAGGCCCTGCTCTCCGCCGTGGAGCTGGGCGTGTTCACGGTGCTGGCCGAGGGGCCGCTCACCGGCGAGCAACTGCGCGTGCGGCTGGGCCTGCACCAGCGCGCCGTCCCGGACTTCTTCGACACGCTGCTGGCGCTGGGCTTCCTGCAGCGCGAGGGGCAGGGCGCGCGGGCCTGCTACAGCAACACGGCCGAGACGCAGCACTTCCTCGACCGCCGCTCGCCGGCCTACATGGGCGGCATGCTGGAGATGGCCAACGACAGGCTCTACCGCTTCTGGGGCGACCTCACCCAGGCGCTGCGCACGGGGCAGCCGCAAAACGAGATCAAGCACACGGGCGAGCCGCTGTTCGCCAAGCTGTACGAGGACCCGGCGCGGCTGGAGCAGTTCATGGCCGCGATGAGCGGCATCTCGGCCGGCAACTTCACGCTGCTGGCCGAGAAGTTCGACTTCAGCCCCTACCTGACGCTGGCCGACGTGGGCGGCGCCACGGGCCAGCTCGCCTGCCTGGTGGCGGCGCGCCACCCGCACCTGTACTGCACGTCGCTGGACCTGCCCAAGGTCACGGACATCGCGCGGCGCAAGATCGCCGAGCGCGGCATGTCCGACAGGGTGCAGGCGCAACCCTTTGACTTCTTCAACGATCCCTTCCCGCAGGCCGACGTCATCACCATGGGCATGATCCTGCACGACTGGAACCTGGAGAGGAAGCTGCAGCTCATGCGCAGGGCTTGGGCGGCCCTGCCGCCGGGGGGCTGCCTCATCGCGGTGGACAACCTCATAGACGACGAGCGCCGCCACAACGCCTTCGGCCTGCTGATGTCGCTGAACATGCTCATCGAGTTCGGCGACGCCTTCGACTACACGGGCGCCGACTTCAGCCGCTGGGCGCGGCAGGTCGGCTTCAGGCGCACCGAGGTGCTGCCGCTGGCCGGGCCGGGCAGCGCGGCCATCGCCTACAAGTAAAGGCCGCGCCGCGCCGCGGCAGGCCCGGCGGGCTCATGCGGCGAACAGTTCGACGATGAAGTTGCGCAGCCACACGTTGGCCGGGTCCTTGTGCATGCGGGCGTGCCAGAACAGGTTGATGGACGGCACGGGCATCTCCACGGGATGCGCCGCGTAGGACAGGCCAAAGGGCGCGGCGATGCGCTGCGCAAGCGTCTCGGGCACGGTGGCCAGCAGGTCGGTGTTCTGGACGATGTGGGCCACGGCCGTGAAGTGCGGCACGGTCAGCCGCACCCGGCGCTGCACCCCGCTGCGCTGCATCACCTCGTCGGCCAGGCCGTGCCCCGTGCCTTGCGCAATCACCGCCACGTGCTCGGCCGCGCAGAACTCCTGCAGCGTGATGCGCCGCTTGTCGAGTTGGTGGCCCTTGCGCATCAGGCAGACGTAGCGCGTCTGCAGGATGCGGCGCTGGAAGAACCCGGCCTTGAGTTGCGGCAGCAGGCCCACGGCCAGGTCCACCTTGGCCGCTTCCATCTCGTCCTTGAGGTTCACCGACGCATTGCGCACGGTGCTGATGGTGACGTTGGGCGCGGCCTGCATGAGCGCCGCCACCAGCCGCGGCAGGAACCAGATCTCGCCGATGTCGTTCATGCCTATGGTGAAAGCCCGCCGCGCGGTGGCTGGGTCGAAGCCGCTCTTCTGGTTGAGCGCACTGCGGATCATGCCCAGCGCGTAGCTCACCGACTCGGCCAACTGCTCGGCGTAGGGCGTGGGCTCCATCCCTTTGGGCGTGCGCGTGAACAAGTCATCGCCCAGCAACTTGCGCAGCCTCGCCAGCGCATTGCTCACCGCGGGCTGGGTCAAGCCCAGGTTCTCCGCCACCCTGGACACCCGTTTCTCGACCAGCAACTGGTTGAAGACGATCAGCAGGTTCAGGTCGATCTCTTCCAGCTCCATCGCCGCCTCTTCATTGATTTTGGTGATGCAGTGTATTCAGTCCAATCCATTGGCTGAATGTAGGCAAACTTGGAGCATGCACGCCATCGCTTCGTGCCACTACCGCACTGCCATGGAAGTCCTCGTTCAACCTCTGCAGCGCGGCTTGACGTCCAGCTCGGCACCAACCTGCTGGAAGTGCTGCGCGAGCACCAGCTGCCCCCGTCCTACAGCTGCACGGCCGGGCGCTGCGGCACCTGCCGCTGCCGCGTGGGCGAAGGCGAGGTGATGGACGGCGGCGCGCAAATGCAGCGCCCGCTGGCCGCGGACCCGCATCGACAACGACATCCTTCCAGCCCGCCGACCCGGCCGTGACAGGGATGGTCGCGGTGCTGCTCATCAACCACGGCCGCTGCGCCAGCGCCTCCCGGCGGCAGCGGGCACCGAAAAGTTCAAGCCCAGCCCTCTCGTGCCGCAAGCGCAAGGCGGGCGTGGTCGCTGAGCCGACGGCGGGCCGCCTCCACCGCGCCGGCGGGCCGCTCAGGCGGGCGCAGCGCCCAGCGCCTGGCGCAGCGTGGCCAGCGCGGGGCCGAAATCGAAGTTGTCGAGCTGCCTTGCCAGCGTCTGCATGCGCGGCCCAAGCGCTGCGCTCAGCAGCGCCTCGTGCTCCCGAAAGAGCTGCGTGCTGCTGAAGTCGTCCTCGGCCAGCAGCGCCTCCAGCCGCGTGGCCACGGCGCGGGCCTGCTGCAGCGCGGCCGGCGAAGGCGTGCCGGCGCGCTCGGCGCCGCCATCGTCCGCGGGCAGGGCGGCCGCCAGCGCGGT
>NZ_JAXOJX010000088.1:0-26923 GCF_034427735.1 Azohydromonas lata | reverse complement strand
GGTGTCCGAGGTGAGCGCGCGTACCACTCCGCCCGCGGCTAGGCTTGAAGCCGGGCCCAGCCGCTCCAAGGCGTTGCGCAGGGCGGCCGCCAGCTCGTCGCTGCGGGCCTTCTCCGCCTCAAGTTGGCGCTGCAGCCCAGCGTGCCGCTCCTGCAACTCTCCGAGTTCCATAGCGAGGTTGCCGGCTCGCGCGTTGACATCCGGCGCCGCCAGGGCGTTGCCCAACGCGGCGGCACGGCCGCGGTAACTGGCGGCCAATGCCGGCACAAGGTGCAGGCTCGCCGCGCATGCCACAGCCTGTTCCCGGGCGTTCGTGGCAGCGGCAATCATCGTGTCGCGCTGTTCGTCGAAGAGCATGACGGTGGTGACGTTCATCAGCGTCCTTGATTGCTTGCTGGGGCGGCGGCCGTGGCCTGGTCTGAAAGGGGCACGCGTCTTCAAAGGCAAGCGCAAAGCCGTTGGGCCGCAGGATGCTGGCCACGCTACCGCCTCTGCGATTCCTGGCAAGGCTGCAGGGCTGTCTGTGCTGCGGAATCCACACCGGCAGATGGCATAGGGGCTGGTGCCGCCACCGTGGCCTCCATCAGTTCCGCCCAGAAGCGGTGCCAGTCCGTTCGCAAATCGCGCCGAGTCACGGACCGCCCCGATTCGCGCTCAATGTTCACGGCGAGATCAGGAGCGCAGGGCCTTAGGCCGTACATGACGTTTTTGAGGTGTCCAAGACAGGGTTGTTGTACTTCTCGGGAAAAATGGTGTGCTTCAGCACCCAAAAGCCATATTAATCAATAGCTTGCGAGCCACACCAGGACGGCGAGGCACTGGCATCTCCAAGTGCTTGTCTACAAAGGAGAAATCTGACCGTAGCGCACCAATTTCTCCGAAAAGTACAACAACCCCGTCTCCCAGTGCGCGGCCTCAGACAAAAGGGCGTGCGGTGCACGCCATTTTTCTTTTGGGTTTCTCAAAATGCCCCTTGATGACGGGGCGGAGAGCACTTCCCCATATTTCCCCCACCTGCCACCTGCGCGCAGGTGGTATGCATCCCAGATTCGCGTGATTCAGTCATTTTCGTAATAACCTGTTCCACACAAGACAGCACAGTGATTTCAATACAAGCGAAAAGCCAGAATTTTGATCACATGCGGCATTCAAGGCTGGCGCTCGTGGCGAATCGAGACCATCGCCGCAAAAACTCCAATATTACCTAACGGCAACCTGGCGCTAATCAGAGGGAGAACCCATGTCCACGCCAAGAAAAAAAGCATAGCACCCAATAAACAAACCAATAAGCCAGTTCAGCTTGAACCCAAGCGGCGGGCAGCCTTTCTTTCGAAAGTCCGCCCCGCCGCCACGTCCGTGCGCAAGACCATTTGAAAACCGTACGGTGCCTCGTGGGAAGGCCCGCCATTCACCTGTCATCCTGTTTTGGGGAGGATATTCTCATGGCTCTGAACACCACTTCGTTTTCCAATACGCCGCAGGCCAAGGACGACGCCTTCGCCTATACCGAAGACCAGCTCCTGGCGTCGGGCCAAATGCGTGGCGATACGACTATCAGCCTGGACGTGATGGCCAACGACTTGGGCGGGCAGGCCAAAACGCTTTTTTCCATAGACGACGGCAGCGGCAATCTCCTGAACGATTTATTGGCCAGCAATATCACCACCGGCTGGGAAACCACCGCTAACGGCAATGAAATGCGCATTTGCAATGGCAAGGTGGAAATCAACCTCAAACATGCTTTGGATTCGAAAGGTACCGACTCCATCAATGGCCTCAAGAGCGGCGAAACGGTCACCGACTCCTTCGTCTACTCCATCCGCCTGGCCAACGGTACGCTGAGCTGGGCCAAGGTCAGCGTGAACGTCACCGGCAGCAACGACGGCCCCGAGCGATCCGCCACGGTAGCCCAGGCGATCATGGTCCAAGGCACCGAAGACACCGGCTACACCATCAAGGCCGCCGACCTGCTGCAAGGCTTCACTGACGCGGACCACGACACCCTCTCTGTCGCCAACCTCACCGCGGCCCACGGCACGCTCACCAACAACGGCAACGGCACGTGGACTTTCACGCCGTATGCCAACTACAACGGCCCCGTCAGCCTGAGCTATGACGTCGTGGACGGTCACGGTGGCAGCATCGCCGCCACCCAGAGCTTCAACGTCGCCGCCATCAACGACGCGCCCACCGGCAGCGCCTCCGCCACGCTGGCCGCCGGCACCGAGGACACCGGCTACACCATCAAGGCCGCCGACCTCCTCCAAGGCTTCAGCGACGTCGACGGCGACGACCTTTCCATCGCCAACCTCACCGCCACCAATGGCACGCTGACCGACAACGGCGACGGCACCTGGTCCTTTGCCCCTAGCGCCAACTTCAACGGCACGGTCGCCCTGGCCTATGACGTCGTGGATGGCCACGGCGGCACCGTCGCCGCCACCCAAAGCCTCAACGTCGCCGCCGTCAACGACGCGCCCACCGGCAGCGCCGCCGCCGCGTTGGCCGCTGGCACCGAGGACACCGGCTACACCATCAAGGCCGCCGACCTCCTCCAAGGCTTCAGCGACGTGGACGGCGACACGCTTTCCGTCGCCAACCTTACCGCCACCAACGGCACGCTGACCGACAACGGCGACGGCACCTGGTCCTTTGCCCCCAGCGCCAACTTCAACGGCACGGTCGCCTTGGCCTATGACGTCGTGGATGGCCACGGCGGCACCGTCGGGGCCACCCAAAGTTTCAGCCTTGCCGCCGTCAACGACGCGCCCACCGGCAGCGCCTCCGCCGTGCTGGCCGCCGGCACCGAAGACACCGGCTACACCATCAAGGCCGCCGACCTCCTCCAAGGCTTCAGCGACGTGGATGGCGACACACTCGCCGTCGCCAACCTCACCGCCAGCAACGGCACGTTGACCGACAACGGCGACGGCACTTGGTCCTTCGCCCCCAGCGCCAACTTCAACGGCACGGTCGCCCTGGCCTATGACGTCGCCGACAGCCACGGCGGCACCGTCGCAGCCACCCAGAGCTTCAACGTCGCCGCCGTCAACGACGCACCCACTGGCAGCGCCTCCGCCGCGCTGGCCGCCGGTACCGAGGACAACGGCTACACCATCAAGGCCGCCGACCTCCTCCAAGGCTTCAGCGACGTCGATGGCGACGACCTTTCCGTCGCCAACCTCACCGCCACCAATGGCACGCTGGCCGACAACGGCGACGGCACCTGGTCTTTTGCCCCCAGCGCCAACTTCAACGGCACGGTCGCCCTGGCCTATGACGTCGTGGATGGCCACGGCGGCACCGTCGCCGCCACCCAAAGCCTCAACGTCGCCGCCGTCAACGACGCGCCCACCGGCAGCGCCTCCGCCGTGCTGGCCGCCGGTACCGAGGACAACGCCTACACCATCACCGCCACGAGCCTGCTCCAAGGCTTCACCGACGTGGACGGCGACACGCTCGCCGTCGCCAACCTCACTGCCACCAACGGCACGCTGGCCAACAACGGCAACGGCAGCTGGACTTTCTCGCCTGCGGCCAATTACAACGGCACCGTCCAGTTGAGCTACAGCGTCACGGACGGCCACGGCGGCAGCGCCGCCGCCACTCAAAGTTTCAGCCTTGCCGCCGTCAACGACGCGCCCACCGGCAGCGCCTCCGCCGCGCTGGCCGCCGGTACCGAGGACAACGCCTACACCATCAGCGCCACGAGCCTGCTCCAAGGCTTCAGCGACGTGGACGGCGACACGCTCGCCGTCGCCAACCTCACCGCCACCAACGGCACGCTGGCCAACAACGGCGACGGCAGCTGGACTTTCTCGCCTGCGGCCAATTACAACGGCACCGTCCAGTTGAGCTACAGCGTCACGGACGGCCACGGCGGCAGCGCCGCCGCCGCCCAAAGCTTCAACATCGCCGCCGTCAACGATGCGCCGGACATCCGCCTCACCGGCCTGGACAGCGCGAGCAAAACGCTCAAGGAAACCGACGCCGGGCTCAGCACCAGCGGCACCCTGAGCATCAACGACGTGGACACCGCCGACACCGTCGCCTCTACCGTCACCGGCGTCACCACCTCCGGAACCACGGCCGGGCTGGGCCAGAACACCAACCAGCTGCTGAGCATGTTCAGCGTGTCCCCGGGCAGCGGCCTGGCCGCTGATAGCACCAACACCAGCAACCTCGCGTGGACCTTCAACTCCGGCTCTCAGGCATTCAACTACCTCGCCGCCGGCCAGTCGCTCACGCTCACCTACACCATCAACGCCAACGACGGCCACGGCGGCAGCGACACGCAGCAGGTGGCCATCACCATCAACGGCACCACGGAAACACCCGCGGTCTACACCGGCACCGGCGACAGCTCCGACACCGTTACGGGCAGCGCCGGCACCAACGTCTACGTGGGCACCGCCGGCAACGACACCATCAACGTCAACGGCAACAGCAACAGCAACGACACCATATACGGTTACGCCGGCAACGACAATCTCGACGGCGGCGCGGGCGCGGACGTCATCTACGGCGGCCCCGGCAACGACATCCTCGCCGGCGGCAACGGTATCGACCGGCTCTTCGGCGGCTCCGGCAACGACACCATCACCGGCGACGGGCAGGACGACTCCATCGTCGGCGGCTTCGGCGCGGACCTCCTCACCGGCGGCAACGGCCTGGACAAGTTCGTCTACCTCGACACGCGCGACACCGGCGACACGATCACGGACTTCAAGTCCGGCGAGGGCGACGTGATCGACTTCTCCGCCATCGACGCCATCCCCCAGGGCAGCCTGGGCAACGACGCCTTCGCCTGGGGCGGCAACACCGAAACCCTGCTGGCCCATGGCGTAACCTGGTTCCAGGACAGCGCCGCCAACCGGACCGTGGTGCAGCTCGACACCGACGGCGACGTGAACACCGCCGAGCTGCAACTGCAGCTCACGGGCCAGATCACGTTGAACAAGGTGGACTTCGTGCTTTGACGCCATGCGGCGGGCGGCGGCGCCTGCCCGCCGCCCAGGCGCATCAGCGCGAGTCCTTGAAGATGCCCACGGCCTCGGCTAGGCGCGCGGCCTGCACGTTGAGCGCGCCCGCGGCGGCCGTGCTCTGCTCCACCAGGGCGGCGTTTTGCTGCGTGGCGCCGTCGAGCTGCGAGATGGCCACGTGCACCTGCTACACGCCGCAGCCCTGCTGCTCGGAGGCATCGGTGATGTCCGACACGAGCTGCGACACCTGGCGCACCTGCTAAACGATGCGCTCAATGGTCTGGCCGGCCTGGCGGGCGCTGCGGCCGCACAGGTCCATGTCGCGGGTGGATTCCTCGATGAGCGTCTTGACCTCGCGCGCCGTTTCCACCGCGGCGTTCAGGGCCAGGATGTTGGTCTAGAAGGCGATGCTGTCTATGAGCCCGGCGATGTCGGCGATGCGCGTGCCGAGGCGCTGTATGCCGTCCATCTGCGCCACCAGGCGCTGTATGGCCTGGCCGCCCTCGGTGGCAGCCTCGGTCGCGCCTTCGGCATGCTTGCGCACTTCCACGGACGTGCTGGCGTTGTTCTGCACGGTTTGGGCGATCTGCTCCATGGCCGCGGCCGTCTGCTGCAGATGGAGGCAGCCTGCTTGGTGCGGCCGCTCAAGTCCTGGCTGCCGCTGGCGATCTGCCCGGTGGCCGAGGCCATGGCGTGCACCTGCACGGCCACGTCGTCCACCAGCGCGCCCAGGTTGAGCACGGCCTGGTTGACCGCGCGCATGAGCAGGCCGATCTCGTCCACCCGGTCCATGGCCGGGCCAGGCAAGGTTTCGCCGGTGGGCACCTCGTTGGCGTGGGCCAGCACCGCGTCCACCGGCGCGGCCACCTGGTGTTGTGGCCCACGGTTACTGGGAGTGGAAAGAAAGTGGGGAAGTCTGGCCACCGACAGAGTAGGCTGCGGTGCCCAACATCTCGACGCCGGAAGCCGCCATGGAACTCCAATGGACGGTATTGGTGCAGCAGCAAGGAGGCACAGCTTGCGAGCCTGTGGTCGTCGGCACCTTCAGGCGCCGCGTCGATGGTGCTACAAAAGACTGACCGCGCACTCCGCGTTGGTATGTACGCATGGCCGTCTACCTCTGCGCGGCGTCAATGAACAACTTGGAGGTTGGTAAACCATGGACCGGTTTGCACACGGAACTTTATGAAACTGGCCGTTTGTGTTCACTTTCACGGGGATGGGGTCGTTGCTGCTGGCGTTGCCTTCGATGAATGGGATGCGCCCGAAGCTTCCCGGACTTTCACGTCCCGCGTCGCCCATATAGATAAACCATTGCGTGCAGAACTGGATCTTCGCGCGTTGCCGTGTTTGATGCTGCTGCTGCAGGAGCATGCGCTGCGACCCGACGTCATCCTGATGGACGCACCGGTCCACCTCGACGCGTCAGAAACACCGGGGCTGGGTCTCAAGCTGTATGAGGCTCTTGGTGGTCGGCTCGCCATCATCGGCGTCTCGACGAGGTCGATGCCCGGGATGCCGGCGCAGTTCGAGGTGTTCCGGGAAGAAGAGGCGAGGCCGGTCATCGTGACCAGCGTCGGCGTCGATATCGGCGCTGCCAAGACCAGGGTTCGCGCCATGCATGGCAAGCGACGCATCCCGACATTGCTGAAACTGGCGGCGCGAATCGCGCGTGAGAGTTCGCCATAGGCTATTGATCTGTGTCGACGGCGCGCTGCGATCTGAGGGGAGCCAGCACGAAGGGCGTGGACGCTGCTTACCGGGTGCCGACGAGTTGCAAAGGCTGAGCGCCTGCTGCGCGGATCGGTGCCGCGCGCGGAACATTGGCCTCGCCGAACTCGTTGGGAGGATGGCGCTCATGCAAAGACCCAGTCCTGTGGGGATGATGCTTCAGTTCGCGCTCGGTCCTGCTCCAGCGCGGCCCCGGTTATCCAGTGACCCGGCATCCCAGGCCAGTGAAGGCGCGCCTGCGATGCCTTGCCACAGATGCTGGCGCTGGCCGCCGCTGCGAGAGTGTGGTGAGAGGCCGGGCGGCCCGAAGGTTGGTCGCAGGAACAGCACCTGGCCGATCCGGCCGCAGGCTGCAGTGGTTCGGTGAAGGAGCGGGTGCTAGCCGAGGCCGTTGCATGCTGCATACGGCAGGGCGGTTGATCGCGCTGCCTGCCGTGCACGGCTTGGTGAGCCTAGACGCCGGGACAGCGGGTTCTCACGAAACCCGGCACCGGCGCGCTGCGGGCCGGCCACGCATGGAGCGCCAGGGCCATGGCGACCAAGCCCGCGCCCATGAGCTCGCTGGCTTGAGGCGGTGCCCCGAGCGCGGCACGCACGGCGATCACGGACACGGGCACGACGTTGAGAAACAGCGTGCCGACAGAGGCGCCGAGGCGGCGCACGCCCAGATTGAACGCGAGTGCCGCGGCCACCGTGGGCACGATGGCGACGTATAGCAGTTGCGGCGCGAGTTCCCTCAACACCTCTGTGGAAGGTAGCGCAACCAGCCCGCACACCGTGGCCAGCACCGCGCCTGCCGCAAGCCATGGCAGCGCTGCAGCGGCCGTGAGCGCGGTGTACTCGAGGGGGCTGTGGTCAGGCAACGAGGCGGCGCCACGGGTGTAGAAGACCCAGCCCAACGTGCCGGCCAGCGTGATCAGGTCTCCCAGTTGCGAGGTGGCGGTAGCGCTGGTGCTCCCGGCCAGCAGCTGTGCCACCGTCGCCACGCCGGCCAGCGCCAGCGCCGCGCTGAACACAGCCCGTGGGGAGGGACGGATGCCATCGAGTAGCCAACGCAGGCTCAGCGTCGTGAAGGGCATGGTGGCCATCAGCACGGACCCGTGCGAAGGTGCCGACAGCCGCAGGCCCACGAACACCAGGATGCTGAAGGCGCCGTAACCGGCCAGGCCCAGCAGCGTCAGACGCGCCAGGTTCGACCGCAGCTTGGCCCAGGGCGACTGGCCGAAGCACTGCACCAGGGCCAACAGCAGCGCCGTGGCCAGGGCGTAGCGCACGACGGTGAACCAGACCGGGTCGAGCACGCCGATGACGTGCTTGCCAACGAGAAAGAGGCTGCCCCAGGCAGTGGTGGCAAACACCAGCACACCAGCGCCAGGCAGGCCAGCGGGGCGGGAAGAGGAACCATGGCGCACATCCATTGCGAGTGGAAAGTGCTCCACAGTCTCCGCACGCTGCCGGGCACGGTCCATTCGTTTCGGCAGAGCGTTGCGTTTGGAAAATCAACACGCACGCTGGCTGGTCGCGCTGCCGACAATGGCGCCATGGAGCTCTACCAACTCAAGACCTTCGTAGCTGTGGCTACTGAGGGCAACCTCACGCGGGCGGCGCAAGTGGTCTTCACGAGCCCGCCGGCGGTGAGTGCGCAGCTCAAGTCGCTGGAGGACGAACTGGGCGTGCGGCTCTTTGACCGCGTGCCGCGCGGGATGACACTCACGGCTGCTGGCAAGCGGCTGCTGGCAAGCGGCTGCTGGTCGAGGCGCGGCGCACGATTGCCGCGGCCCAGGCAATGCAGGCGGCTGCGGCGCAGATCCGCGGGTGAGCCCGGGGCACGGTGCGCATGGGCACGGTCAGCGATCCGGTGTCGCTGCGGCTGGGCGACGTGTTCGTGCGCCTGGCCGAGCAGCACCCGCAGGTGGCGCTGCAACTGCACCAGGCGGTGTCGATGCGTACGCTGCAGGCCGTGCGCCGCGGCGAACTGGATTGCGCCTACGCGCTGTGCGACCAGGCCAAGCTTGACCTTGCCCTCGAAAACGTAGTTCTTGCGTGATGGTCCAATCAAAGCAAGGAGCTACTGGATGAGAGAAAAGCAGACGCGCGCCAGGTACACACTGGAGTTCAAGCTGGAGGCCGTCAGGCTGGTCAATGACGGGCAGTCGGTGGGCGTGACGGCGAAGGTTTTGGGGGTACCCAAGGCGACGCTGAGCAAGTGAGTGCGTGAGGCCGCCAGGGGGACGCTGCAAGGCGCTGGGGACAAGGTTGTGACACCCGAGCAGATGGAGATTGCCCGGCTGCGCGCCGAACTCGCGCGCGTGAAGATGGAGCGCGACATCCTGGAAAACCGCCCACACGGTATGCCGTGCCCCTGCTGAGCAGAAACACCGGCCTACACTGCGGCGCGCGTCAACGCGGGAGTGAAGTACGCCTGGATCGAGCGTCAGGGCCAGCAATGGCCGCTGTCGCTGGCCTGCGAGGTGCTGCGCGTGAGCGTCAGCGGGTACTTGGAGCATCGGCGCCGGCGCGACGCGCGCAAGCCCAGCCGGCCGGGGTTGGGCAGGCTCAGCGATGAGGTGTTGCTGGTGCACATGCGCGCCATCCATGCCGAGGTCCGCCAGGAGTACGGCTGGCCGCGGATGTGGAAAGAATTGCTGGTGCGCGGGCACCGCGTGGGCAAGGAACGCGTGCGCCGCCTCATGAGCCAGCACGGCATCAGGGCACGCGGCAAGCGCAAGTACGTCGCCACCACCGACAGCCGGCACAACCTGCCGGTGGCGCCGGACCTGCTACAGCGCGACTTCAACCCTGCAGCTCCCAACCAGGTTTGGAGCAGCGACATCACCTGCATCCCGACGGACGAGGGATGGCTGTACCTGGCCGCCGTGCTGGATCTGCACAGCCGCCAAGTGGTTGGTTGGAGCATGAAGCCGCACATGCAGACCAGTCTTGTGACGGCTGCACTGCGTATGGCGTGGTTCCGACGCCAGCCCGAGGTCGGACTGGTGTTCCACTCCGACAGGGGCAGCCAGTACTGCAGCCACGAGTTCCAACGGGTCCTGCGAGGCTACGGCATGCGCTCGTCCATGAGCCGCAAGGGAAACTGTTGGGACAATGCCCCGACGGAAAGCTTGTGGGGGCACCTCAAGGTCGGCAGACTGCACGGGCGCAAGTTCGCGACGCTGCGCCAGGCAATGGACGAAGTCGTTGCCTGGATGACTTTCTACAACTATCGCCGGCTGCATTCCTCGCTGGGCTATCTGAGCCCTATGCAGTACGAGCAACGCTGGCATGCGGCACAGCACAAGAGCGCCGCATAGAACGAGGGCTAAGAACTACGGGAAACAGGGGCAAGGTCGGCATGCGTCCTGGGCATTGCGGCTGACGGATGTTCGCGGCTTTGCGCGCCATATCGCAAGCATCGATCCGAGGACGGAAGTACCCCCGTTCGGCATCCTGCCGAGCCCGAAATTGGCCGCCGGTAGCCGAAGCGGGGCTTCTGTATCGACACCAGCGAAGCGGGCGAGTCATAGGTCTGGCCTCCTGTGGCCGAATTTGGCCGTTCGCGGCCTACGCGTGTCATGCCGCAACGCCCGCTACGGCGCCATGGGCGTATATGGACAGAAATGGCCAGCAATGGCCGCATCCACGTAGGTGCGTCATTGCAATCCCGTCCTACAGCAGTGCGCTGGCCTGAAAAGGCCATTGATGGCCAAGTTTGGCCACATCCCGAGCGTCCAAGCAGCCCCTGGCGATAGCGTCAAGGCGAGCATTGTGAGCGGCCAACATCGGCCACATTCTGCCAGGGATGCTCATGCAACTTGTATCTCGCGTGCAGTCTTGACAGCAGTTGTGCATCGCATCTATCGTGCGCGCACGTTCTTCGCGTGTCCGAGCTGACGGACTGATATCAGCAAAAGCGGCTCAGCCGCTACATGTAGATACTGCGCACCGGCGCAGCCGGCCGAGCGCAAGGCTCGGCCGCTGGGGCGAGAGCCCGACTTCGGAGCGCCCGCGGGGGCTCTGACACCTCCAGTTCAACCTGGTGCGTCGCAACGCCAACAGGCGCATTCAGCGCTTTCTCGGTCGCTCACAGCGGCCGCGCCGGTAGACAACTTGCCGCGAGACGCTCTTTGCATCCCCAGGATTCAGTGATCAAAACGACACAGAGTCAGGGGAAAAGCAAGCAGCGTCAAGCACATAGGTTCGGTTTCAGCATTAGCGCCCAACTTTCAGGCAAGAACTGACGGCCGAAATTTCGCGCGTGTACTCCACAGGCGGCAGCCACCGCACCCGCATGACGGGGCGGCAGGAGAAGGGCGGGTTGGCACCCGTCTGCACGACGCATCACACACGGAGACGCCGCCGGGGACGCACGAGCTGGAACAGCTTGTTGCGATGGCATAGGCACACGAGCCGACGACGCCTTGACCCTTGCCGCTAGATCTCTGCCCCTCCCAACATGGCCGCCCCTGACTCGGCCATGTTTCGCGCAAGCGAGCAGCTACACGCTGCGGGCTCACGTTTTGTAAGAACACCTTCGGCCACGCCCGCGCGAGCGCATCGCGCAATCCGTGCCAGCCTCCACGACCCTGGGCTGGCACGGCGCAACTACAGGGTCGCTTGTGGAACGTGAAACGCGAAGGACGTGGGAGCGAAGTTGATGACGCAAAAGGTTCGCGAGGAAAAGGGCGCTGGTGGGCGCGAAATGGACGACGCCACGGCGCAGCGGTTCCGTCGCGACATTCACGCGGGTATTGCCGGGCATAACGCGCGGCTGGAATTAGGCTGGCGTGCGTCCAAGGCCACGGTGGACAGGCGCACTGATCTCGTGTTGTCTGTGTTTCGCGATCTCTGGCGCATGGGGTATTCGGTTGGCAAGGTTGCGAACCTGCGCCGGGAGCATTGCGAGCGGGTGTTGCAGGTCTGGAAAGCGCGGGGGATTGCGCGAGCCACCGCAGCGCGTGTGGCCATGTACTGCTGATGGGCGTCGAGCAGACTGGCAGTGCGAGTACGCTGCGCCCGCTCGGAGAACGCATCGGCGTGCACGAAGCTCCGCACGGTGCGACGGTCGAGGTTCATCGCCAAGCCAATCGCTCTGATCGATTCACGGGTTTTATGGCGGCGCACCGCCTCTTCGTAACGGGCCGGCCGGCATTCCGGGCGTGCTCTGCTCTGGCGCTGCCCAGCCTTGAGCGGTGGTTCGGTCGGACCGACGGCGGCGGGCTCGGTGGGCGCCTCGGCCAGGATGGCCTCAAGCTGCAGCGTCTCACTCGCTTGCCGGGCTGCTTCCTTCAGCTTGCCCGGGCAGCGCAGCAGCAGCCGCTCAAAGGCGTCGCGCAGGTTGGCCAGTAGGTGCCGACGGTCGGCCACCTGCTGGGCGTCGGGGGGCGGTACGCGCTGCATCGGCGTAAGCACTGGCTCGGTCACGGGCAATAACCTCCACAGCAGGTTGTTCCTTCAACCAGGCCACGACGGTGGCGGCGTCGCGCTCGGCCAGCAGCTCGATTAGACGGCGCTTCTCCAGGTCGACGACGATCGTGCCGTAGCGGTGCCCACGCGCCGGTGCCCAGTCATCAATGCCAATGACGACGGGGATCGTCGCCGGTGGCGGACATCCAGCGCGGCGCAGGTCACGCAGCACCGCCGGGCCGCTGATGCGCATGCCCAGACGTGCCGCCAGCCGGGCGGCCGCCTCGCCGCCGAGGGCGTAGCCCAGTGAGCGGACTGCCTCAACCAACCGCTGCGTGCGTCGCTGGCCGGCCGCCACCAGCGTCTCGATCCGCTCGGTGAAGGTCCGCCGTGTGCAGCCGGGGTTGACGCACTTGAACCGCCGCACCTCGACTGCGAGCGTCACGGCCTGACCGAAGGATGGGCAGTCGGCGGCCCATCGCCGGTAGCGGCCGTGCAGACGAGAACTGCTGCAGATGCAGCGGGGGCAGACTGCCGACTGAACGAGGCTGCCAGCGTCCACCACCAGGCGGCTACCGCTGTCGTCCCAGGAACTGACGTGCTTGCCGACAGCCTCCAGCAACGAGGACAGCCCGGGGATGACGACCATGGTGTGCTTGCGTTCTCAAGCCCAAAGGGCTCAATCATGTGGACCACCCGACCCCCGTCACAGAGATTGAGAAAGAGCCACGTTTCGGTCGACCTCAACACACAAGATGGCAAGCGTGCGCGAGTACGTCGCTTCGGCTCAAGGCAAGCTGACTCTGCACGTGTTGCCGAGCTACGCACCCGATCTCAATCCCGACGAACTGGTCTGGAGCCATGTCAAACGCACCGGTGTCGCACGCAACCGCTGCGAGCCGGTGAGAAGCTGGAGATTCGCATCGACGAGCGATTGCGCGAGATGCAGAAGAATCGCCGCCTCATCCGGTCGTTTTCCGTGCGCCGGATGTCTCCTATGTTTTCGACTCCTGAGAAAATGGACGGAGCCACGGTGCAGCGGTTCCGTCGCGATATTCACGGCAGTATTTCGGGACATAACGCGCGGCAGGAGATAGGACTGCGTGCGTCTAAAGCTGCGGTGGACAGGCAGACCGATCTTGTGCTGTCGGTGTCCGAGCGTCAGTCGAGATGACGAGCGGTCAGTTTTGTTGACGCATACCGGCGACTACCGGGTCAGCTGAACTTCACGCCATGAGCGAAAAACACAAGAAACAGACTCAATTGAGTGCGTCTGATGCAAGAAACTCAAGGTTATTGTCAGCAGCGTCGCTGAGTATTTGAGTGGCATCAACGGGAAAGTTGGTGCGGGACAGGAGATTTGTAGTTGGCCCCCATCAATTCCCGCGTGCTCGATCCGCACACGCTGTTGTTTTCGCTGGCGGTTGTCGGTTTCCTAATGGCCGTGTTGTTCGTGAGCTTCGCGCGCGCCATGCCGGGACAGCGGGCCGCTCTCGTGGCCTGGAGCAAGGCGATGGGGTCGCTTGGCGCGGCGTTCACGCTGTACTTCTTTCGCGGACAAGCCCCTCTTTTGTTCACTTTCGTGCTGGCCAACGCGCTGGTTTTTGGCCTGCCTCATTGGGGGCATGAAGCTCACGCCCGCTTGTTAGGTAAGGACCCGCGCCGCGGCTGGACCCTGGGTCTGTGGGCTTTTGGAATGAGCGGTGTGCTGCTCTCGTTCCACATGGGCTCGCCGCAGCCGGTTGCATTCTTCACCATCTCCCTGGCCTTCTCAGCCATGCTCGGCATGACGGCTTGGCTGCTGCTGCAGAGCGTGAGAAAGCGGCGCTCCAATGCCATGTTGACCGCGATGGTGACCTATGGACTACTGTCCGCTGCCTTTGCCGCGCGGGCGGTACTGGGCTTCGTGGCCGGTGTCGAGCAATTTCTGGCACCGACCGTCTCTCTGGCGCAGCTATTCGCACTGGTGCCGGGAGCGGTGCTGGCAGTGGTGTGCTCGGTGTGTTTCCTGGCCATGATCCATGCGCACCACATGGCCGAGAACATCGACACGCTGACCGGGCAGTTGTACGCCCAGCAGGACCTCGTGGCGCAGCGCTCGGCCGAGCTGTCCGTGGCCAACGCGGCGCTGGTCCGGCGGGCCCGCATCATTGCCGATCTCTACGACAAGGCGCCCTGCGGCTACGTTTCGCTGGCCGCGGACGGTGCGGTTCTGGAAGCCAACCGGACCTTGCTGGACATGCTGGACCTGGACCGCCAGGGCTTTGTCGGGCACGACTTCCGCATGTTTCTTTGCGAGGCCAGCCGTCAGTCATTTGACGATTGCCTCGCCGCGGTCATGCAAAAGGGCAGGGCCACGGACCGGGAACTTGACCTGTTGCTTGAAGACGGCAGCACCGCTCCCATGCTGCTGAGCATGGTCGCTGCACCTGGCGTAGAGGCGGCCACGGCATCCATACGTGCCACCCTGGTGGACAACAGCGAACGCAAGGCGCGCGAGCTGCAGACGGCGCAGATGCAGCAAGAGCTGCGCCAGCGGGCAGAAGAGGCCGAGGCCGCCACGCGGGCCAAGAGCGCCTTCCTGGCCAACATGAGCCACGAAATCAGGACACCGCTGAACGCCGTTATCGGCTTGAGCCAGTTGCTGCTCATGCGCGACCTCGACAAGGACGTGCGGCAGTTCATTGGCCATATCCGCGATGCCGGCGAGCAGCTGCTGGCGCTGGTGGACGATGTGCTGGATCTTTCGCGCATCGAGGCTGGCAAGCTGGAGCTACAAGCCGTTGAGTTCGATCCCGTGCAGCAGCTGTCCACTGTGCTTGCGATGGTCAGGCCGCAGGCCGACGTCAAGGGCTTGGCCTTGCGGGCTGACATTGAAATCCCAACATCCATGCAACTGATGGGCGATCCACTGCGATGGCGGCAAATTTTGTTGAACCTGCTGTCCAACGCCGTGAAGTTCACCGAAGCCGGCAGCGTGGCATTGCGCGCACGCGTGCAGGCTCAAGAGGCGGACGAGCTCTGGCTGGCCATCGAAGTGGTGGACACGGGCATAGGCATTGCGCCGGGACAGCAACAGCGGATCTTTGAGAAGTTCACGCAGGCCGATGATTCGACCACGCGGCGCTTTGGTGGCACCGGCCTGGGCTTGTCCATCGTCAGGCGCCTGGTGCAGTTAATGAACGGGACGTTGTCCATGGAGAGCCAGCCGGAGCAGGGGACCACCTTCACTGTAGCGTTGCCGTTTCGCAAGGCGTGACCGGTTCCGCGTTGCTGTAGATCGCGACGTTGTCGCCCAACGATTCGAGCCCGAGCCCGAGCCCGATCGGATCCAGGTGCATCTCCTGGTGGCTGAGCTTCTGTTCGGTGACCAGCTTCACCGCCTCCGCACGGAACTCCGCCGTGTAGCTTTGATTCTTCTTCATCCTGTTGCCCGTCTGCTCTGTGTTCGGGGCGGGTATCCACGGAAGTCAAGGTACCTACTGCCTACTGCTCGATGTTCTTGATTGCCACGAAGCACATTGATGGTCGGCTCGCTGCTCGCGTGCCAAGCTCATGCCTTGTTCGCCGTCCGTGGCCTGCAGCACATCGAAGCCCGCCTTGTAGAGGATCAGCTGCGCCAGCTTGAAGTGTTGGGGATTCGCCGCGCAGCACCTTGCTCAAGACCGTGGCGGTGGTGCGTCTCATGGGAGCGGATCGGCCTCTCAAGTTCGTTGATGCCGGCTCAATAACATATTTGCAAGTCTCCAGCAGCTCGACGATTCAGGCAATGCGTTGGCCGATGCCTTGTGTTGTTTCCACGTCGCTTCGCACGATTCCAGGGCGGCGCTGGACCTGACTGCTGCGGTTCGACAAACGGGAGCCGGCGGCCGGTGGGCATGATGGAGACATTGCGTCCTGCGCTGTCCCGCCTCGATGTCCGAACAGAAATCCACCGCACCGGCACTGCCGGCCTACTTGCTCGAAACCTACTCGTGGGCTTACCTGGACGAGCGCTCGGTCCCGTGGCTGGACCGGCCCTGGATCGTCGATGCCATCCTGTGGGGCAACGCCGCGCGGCTGATGGATGCGGCGGTGCAGGAATTTGCGCCCGGCACACAGGTGCTGCAGGCGGCGGCCGTCTATGGCGACTTCTCGCCGCGGCTGGCCCGACGCATCGGCCCGCTCGGGGCGCTGACGGTGGTGGACGTCGCACCCATCCAGGTTGCGCGCACCAACGGCAAGCTTGCGCAACATCCCAACGCCCGCGCATTCGTCGGCGACCTCGCGGAGCCCTTTGCGCAGGCCTTTGACGCGGTGTGCTGCTTCTTCCTGCTCCACGAGGTGCCACCCGCGGTGCGCGCTCGCATCGTCGACAACCTGCTCGGGGCGGTGAAGCCGGGCGGGAAGATCGTGTTCGTCGACTACCACCGCCCGCGCCGCGGCCATCCGCTGGGCCCGCTCATGCGCCTGGTCTGGCGGCGCCTGGAGCCCTATGCCCCCAGCCTGCTGGAGGCGCGCATCGCCGCCATGGCAGCGCAGGGCGCCGGCTTTTCATGGCGCGAGGACACCTACTTTGGCGGCCTGTACCAGAAGGTCGTCGGCACGCGCGCCACGGTTTAGCGGCCCGCCCAGACGCCAAGGTTGCCTGGGGCTCATGCGCTGGAAGGAAGAAAGCCCGGACCAGGCCGGGCTTTCCTGCGAATGAGCGATGCCGCTCAACGTTTGCTCAGCGCCCGCTCAGCGCGCTGTCGCCGTTGCCGCCGCGCAGGTCGAAACGGTCCAGGTTCATCACCTTGTCCCACGCGGCCACGAAGTCGCTGACGAACTGCGCCTCGCCGTCGGCCGCCGCATACACCTCCGCCAGCGCGCGCAACTGCGCGTTGGAGCCGAAGACCAGGTCCGCCATGGTGGCCGTCCAGCGCCTCTGGCCCGTCTTGCGGTCGCTGCCCTCGAACACGTTGGGCTCGGCGTCCGACTTCTTCCACGCCGTGCGCATGTCCAGCAGGTTGCGGAAGAAATCAGGCGTGAGCACGCCGGGGCGCTGCGTGAACACGCCGTGCGGCGTGTGGCCGGTGTTGGCGTCCAGCGCGCGCAGCCCGCCCACGAGCACCGTCATCTCCGGCGCCGTGAGCATCAGCAGGTTGGCCTTGTCTATGAGCGCGTTGGCCACGTGCGCCTCGTTGCCGGTGCGCGCGTAGTTGCGAAAGCCATCGGCACCGGGCTCCAGCACCTCGAAGGAGCTGACGTCGGTCTGCTCCAGCGAGGCATCCATGCGGCCGGGCGTGAAGGGCACCTCGACGTCGTGGCCGGCTTCCCGCGCGGCGGCTTCCACCGCGGCGCAGCCGCCCAGCACGATGAGGTCGGCCAGCGACACCTTCTTGCCCCCGGCCTGCGCACCGTTGAATGCCTGCTGGATCGATTCCAGTGTGGAAAGCACCTGCGCCAGCTCCGCCGGCTCGTTGGCCTCCCAATCCCTTTGCGGTGCCAGGCGCAGCCGCGCGCCGTTGGCGCCGCCGCGCAGGTCGCTGCCGCGGAAGGTCGAGGCCGAGGCCCACGCCGCCTTCACCAGTTGCCGCCTGCTCGGCCCCGCGTCCAGCAGCCGCGCCTTGAGCGCGCGAACGTCGGCCGCGTCCACGAGCGGGTGGTCCACCGGCGCAATCGGGTCCTGCCACAGCAGGTCTTCCTGCGGCACCAGCGGGCCGAGGTAGCGCACCTTGGGTCCCATGTCGCGGTGCGTGAGCTTGAACCAGGCGCGGGCGAAGGCGTCGGCGAACTCCTGCGGGTTGGCCATGAAATGGCGGCTGATCTTCTCGTAGGCCGGGTCCACGCGCAGCGCCATGTCGGCGGTGCTCATCATGGGCTGGTGCAGCTTGCCGGGAATGTGCGCGTCCGGCACGTTGCGGCCGGCGTCGCCCGTGGGCTTCCACTGGTGCGCGCCGGCCGGGCTCTGGGTGAGCTCCCACTCGAAGCCGAACAGCGTCTCGAAGTAGCTCATGTCCCAGGTGGTGGGCGTGGGCGTCCAGGCGCCTTCGAGGCCGCTGGTGATGGCATGCGCTCCCACGCCGGACTCGTAGGCGCTCTTCCAACCCAGGCCCAGCTCCTCGATGTTGGCGCCCTCGGGGTCGGCGCCCACGTGGCTCGCGGGGCCCGCGCCGTGGCACTTGCCGAAGGTGTGGCCGCCGGCCACCAGGGCGACGGTTTCGTAGTCATCCATCGCCATGCGGCCGAAGGTGTCGCGGATGTCGCGTGCCGAGGCCGCCGGGTCCGGCTTGCCGTTGGGCCCTTCGGGGTTCACGTAGATCAGGCCCATCTGCACCGCCGCCAGCGGGCGCGCGAGCTCGCGATCGCCGCTGTAGCGCTCGTCGCCCAGCCAGGTCGATTCGGGCCCCCAGTCGATGGGCTGCGGCTCCCAGATGTCCTCGCGCCCGCCGCCGAAGCCGAAGGTCTTGAAGCCCATGGATTCCAGCGCAACGTTGCCCGCCAGGATCATCAAATCGGCCCACGACAGCTTCTTGCCGTACTTCTGCTTGATGGGCCACAGCAGCCGGCGCGCCTTGTCCAGGTTGCCGTTGTCGGGCCAACTGTTGAGCGGCGCAAAGCGCTGCTCGCCGGAGCGCGCGCCGCCGCGGCCGTCGAAGATGCGGTAGGTGCCGGCCGAGTGCCAGGCCATGCGGATGAACAGCGGGCCATAGTGGCCATAGTCCGCGGGCCACCAGTCCTGCGAGTCCGTCATCAGCGCGTGCAGGTCGGCGATGACGGCGTCAAGATCGAGGCTGAAGAATTCCTGCTTGTAGTCGAAGTCCTCCACCATCGGGTCGGACAGCGCCGAGTGCTGGTGCAACAACTCCAGCGGCAAGCGGTCGGGCCACCACTGCGCGTTGCTGCGCCTTTGCCGGGGCTTGGCGTCATGCGCGACGGGGCATTGCGACAGGTCGTTCATGCGTCGGTTCTCCTTGAGGCCATGTTCAGGGACGCGGCGCGGCCTGGCGTCCCATGGCTTGTTGATGGGAGAGCCAGCATAGAAGTGGCGCCGCTCCCGGTGAAGCTCGCCGTTTTTATCGCGGCGATAGGGGGCGCCGATGAAGGGCCGCGGCGGCGCGGTGGCATTCAGCGCTCCCGTCTCGGCACAACGCCGCTCAGGGCCGCCGCCTCATGTCGCGGCCCGGAAGCGCCAGGGATGGTCCTGCTCCTGCGCGTCGCGGCGCCGAAAATCCCGCGGCGCCACGCCCACCGTGCGCTTGAAGACCTTGGAGAAGCTGAATGCGTCCTGGTAGCCCACGGCCAGCGCGATGTGCTCCAGGTGCTGCTCGGTCTCGGTGAGCAGCCGCATGGCCTGCTGCATGCGCAGCGTGCGCAGGTAGTTCAGCGGCGTGTCGCCCATGGCGTCGCGAAAGCGCTCGGCCAGCGTGGTGCGCGACACCCCGCAGCGCTGCGCCAGGGCCTGCAGCGTCCACGGCTGCGCGCTGTCGGCGTGCAGCAGCGCCAGCGCCCGGCCCACGTGCGGGTCGTGCACGGCCTGGCTCCAGCCGGTTTCAGCTGCGCCGCGCTCCTGCACCATGCGGCGCAGCGCGTAGGTGAACACCACGTCCAGCAGCGCGTGCACCACCGTGTCGGCGCCCAAGCCGCGCTTTTGCAACTCCTCTTCAAGCAGGCCCAGGCCCAGCGACAAGGCGTCAAAGCGCTGCGACGCCTCGCCGCGCAACACGAACCACGCCGGCATCTGCGCAAAGAACGGGTGCACAGGCGGGTTCCAGAGCTGCCAGGCGCCGCTGATCACGGTGGTGGCGCCGGGCGAGGGCGGCGCCGACATGGGCGCCGCCACGCCGCCGTCCATGTCCTCGGCATTGCATTCGATGGGTTCCACCGAGGCCGCATCCAGCATGGGCAGCGTGGAGACGATGTGCGTGCAGCCGCGCGCCATCACGGCGATGTCGCCGGCCTGCAGCGCCAGCGGCTCGTCCAGCGCCGGCGCGTGCACGTACACCTGCCCCTGCCGCACCACGTGCAGGCCGATGCTGCGGTCACAGGGAAAACGCAGCGCCGTGGCGGGCGACAGCCGCCGCAGGTTCAACAGCCGCCGCCGCAGCCCGGCTTGGCGCAGGAGATCGGAAAGCAGGTCCATCGCGGTCAACGGATTTGAGTGAGGATTCGGCAAAGTGTACGCATGGACATGCAAAACGTATTTTTGGCCATTCAGCGTTCAATGCTGTGCCGCTATCGTGAACGCACCATCAACGCAAACGGAGTGTTTCCATGTCCCGCATCCTCATCGTCGGCGCCAGCGGCACCGTGGGCGGCGAGCTCAAGCGGCTGCTGCAGGCCCGCGGCCACGAAGTCCTGGCGGCCACCAGCCGCACGCCGACGGCGCCGGACCAGGTGCAGCTCAACGTGGCCACGCGCAGTGGCCTGGAAGCCGCCTTCGAGCGCGCCGACCGCGCCTTCCTCCTGGCGCCGCCCGGCTTCGCCCGCCAGGACGAAGTGCTGGTCCCGTTGATAGAGGCGGCCCAGGCGCGCGGCCTGGAGAAGGTGGTCTTGATGACGGCCCTGGGCGCCAACGCCGACGAGGCCACGCCGATGCGCCGCGCCGAGCGCCGGCTGCAGGCGGTCGGGCTGCCGTGGAACGTGATACGGCCCAACTGGTTCATGCAGAACTTCAGCAGCTTCTGGCTGCACGGCATCGTGGAGCAGGGTCGCATCGCGCTGCCGGTGGGCCAGGCCAAGGGCAGCTTCATAGACGCACGCGACATCGCCGCCGTGGCGGCCGAGCTGCTGCAGCGCAGCGACTTCGACGGGCAGGAGCTGGACCTCACCGGCCCCGAGGCGCTGGACCACGACGAGGTCGCCGCCATCCTCTCGCGCGAGACCGGCCGCGCCATCCGCTTCGAGGACATCGCCCCGCAACAGATGCTGGACAGCCTGCTGGCCGCGGGCCTGCCGCGCGACTACGCCGAGTTCATGGTGCTCATCCTGGGCTACTTCAAGGCCGGCTACGCCGCGCGCACCACCACGGCGGTGGCCGACGTGCTGGGCCGTCCCGCCGGGCGCTTCGAACAGTACGCGAGCGACTACCGCGCGGCCTGGCTGGGCTGAAGCCGCAGATCCACGCCGCGGCAGCCGCCCCCGCGCAGCCGGCCGGCGCCTGGCGTCCCAACCCTTGGAACTTTGAGGCTGCACCGCGCCGTCATGCCGGCCGATGCGGCCTCAACAGCCTGGGGCAGGCGGCTATGATGCGCGCCCTGGTCATCGAGCCGAACGCGCTGCCCGCAGCGCCCCTGCCTCGCGGCTCTGTCCATGACCATCAACGCCGGCACCCACCGCCGGCCCACGCGCCTGTGGCGAAATTGGTAGACGCGCTGTCTTGAGGGGGCAGTGGGGAAACCCGTGCCGGTTCGAGTCCGGCCAGGCGCACCAGCATCTTTGAAAGCCGACCCGGGCTTGCGCGCGACGCGGGGTCCGGTCGGCTTTTCAAGCTTCAAGCCCGACGGGCACCGTTGGCCGCGCTGGCCCTTGCCTCAGACGGGGGTTGCGCCCAGGCGTTTGCGGGATTGCACTGCGCCTGCGTACCCGATGGGCGGCGGCCAAGCCTGGGCCGCCACGCCGCGCCGGGACGCCTCGCAAAGGAGTCCTGCCATGTCTCGCAAGCTTTGGTGTCTGCGCATGACGGTGGTGCGCGCTGGCCTGGCCATCACGCTGATGAAGCTGGGCGCCGCGGCGGCGCAAGCGGTGGTGCCCATCAGCGGCCTGAGCCCCAACCCCGACGGCGGCAACCCCAACGACGCCGCCGCCGTCACCCGCTGCAATGGCGCGCCGCAGACCGGCGTGCTCTACCGCAACAGCGAGTCCGAGCCGCACCTGGCCGTCAATCCCCTGGACCGCAACAACCTCATCGCCGGCTGGCACCAGGACCGCTGGAGCACGGGCGGCGCGCAAAGCCTGGGCGCCGCCTACAGCAGGGACGGCGGCCAGAGCTGGACGCGCGTGGTCATTCCCTTCACCCGCTGCGCCGGCGCGCAACCGGGCAGCAGCGGCGACTACGAGCGTGCCTCCGATCCCTGGATCAGCTTCGGCCCAACCGGCACGGCCTACTTCATGGCCTTGTCCATAGACCGCTCGTCCAACGAAAACGCCATGCTCGTGTCCCGCTCCACCGACCAGGGCGCGAGCTGGTCGCCGCCCACCGTCATCGTGCGCCAGCCGGCGCAGGACGCCGTGCAGGCCTCGGTGTCGCACGACAAGAACAGCCTGCTGGCCGATCCCTACGACGCGCGCCGGGTCTACGCGGCGTGGACGGTGTTCCGCACCGGCGTGACCTCGCTGGTCTTCTCCCGCTCCACGGACGGCGGCCGAACCTGGTCGCCTCCCGCGCCCATCGCCACCATGGGCTCGGTGGCGCGCTCCGCCCTGGCGGTGTTCCGCCAGGGCGCGCAGATGGCCGTGCTGCCTGACGGCACGCTGGTGAGCGCCTTCTTTCGCATCGTCACGGAGCAGCGCAGCGGCGCCACGGCCTACGAGCAGGTGCTGTTGCGCTCGGTGGACCAGGGCCGGCACTGGTCGCGCAGGGACATCCCCGTGTCCGTCTTCGGCAACGTGACGGCGCGGGACGTGGAGCTGGGCATCCCCGTGCGCGACGCCGAAGGCCTGCCCAGCCTGGCCGTCAACCGCCGCACCGGCGCGCTGTACATGGCCTGGCAGGACAGCCGCTTCAACAGCCTGGGGCTGGCGGGCATCGCCATCGCCCGCTCCGTCGACGGGGGCCTGACCTGGTCCGGGCCCGTGCGCGCCAACCCGGGCGCCGACAACCGCGTGCAGGCCTTCCTGCCCACGGTGGCGGTCAACGACGACGGCACCGTGGGCGTGCTGTTCTACGACTTCAGGAACGACGTGGCCGGCGACGCGCCGCTGAGCACGGACGTGCACCTGTCGCTGTTCGATGCCGGCCTCAACTACCTGGACGAAAAGCGGCTCACGCCCAGCTCCTTCGACCTGCGCCAGATGGTGCTCACCGGCGCACGCGGCTTCTTCCCCGGCGACTACATGGGGCTGTCCAGCGCGGGCGCGGACTTCGTGGCCGCCTTCACCCGCAGCAACGACCTGGGGCTGCCCGTGCTGTTCCCTCAGGACAACAGCGGCGTGTCCGTGGACGCCCACGACAGGCAGAGCATCATGTTCGTCCGCCAGGCGCCCTGAAGCCCTGAGAGAACCAGGGCGCCCGGGCCCGGCGCGCCGCGGCCGCCGGGCTCACCAGTTCGGCACGTCGTCCGCGCGCTGGCGCTCCGCCGCCTTGGCGCGCTGGCTTTCAGCGCGCAGGAAGGTCACGATCTGCCAGATCTCGGTCTCGCTCAGCGAGCCGCCAAAGCCGCCCATCTGCGTGTTTGGGCGGCCGTTGGCGATGGTCTGGAACATGAAGGCGTCGCTGTTGGCGCCGCCCGGGCCCCAGGCGCCGCGTATGAGCTGCGGCCCCTTGCCGCCCTTGCCGCGCGAGTTGTGGCATTGCTGGCAGTTGCGTCCAAACAAGTCCTCTCCAGACCGTGCCGCCTGCGCGTCGCCGGCCAAGGGGTTGGTGCGTTCCTGCGCCCCTCCCGCCAGGGGGAGGGCACACAGCAGCAGGGCAAGCAGGGGCGGGCTCAGCCGCCGGCAGGCAGGTTTCATGGTGCGTCTCATGAGGGTGTTCAATGCGTGGCGGCCGTCGGCAGGCCGTGGCGTTGCGCCAGGCGGGCCAGCGTGCCGTCGGCATCGAGCTCGGCCAGGGCGGTATCGAGGGCGTTGCCCAACGCGGTGTCGGCCGCCGGGCTCACCAGCGTCAGCGGCGTGCGCAGCGCCGCGTCGCTTGGGCCCTGGCCGTCGCTGGCCGGGCGCGGCTGTGCGTCGGCCAGCGCCGCGGACCACACCAGCGCCGCCGGCACGTCGCCGCGCGCCAGCGCCTGGAGCAGCGCGGCGTTGTTGGGGTAGGGCGAGCGCGGCAGCCCCTGCACGTGCAGGTACAGGTCCGCCGGCGTCGCCGTCACGGCGCCTAGGGACCTGGCCTTGCGCGCCGCCGCGTCGCTCGGCGCGGGCTGGCCCGGCGGCGCGGCCCACACGTAGCTCAGCACCGCGTAGGGCCGGCTTGGCCGCCAGCGCGGGGCCGGCGGGTCGCCGCCGGCGGGCACGCTGAAGAAGACGTTGCAGCGGCCCTGGTCGAAGTTCTCCCGCAGGGCCTTGGGCAGCCCGCCGCGGCGCGGCACGTCCACCCATGCCAGCTGCAGCGGCCGGCCCAGCTTGTCCGCCAGCGCGCGCGCCAGATCGACGTCCAGGCCGCGATCAGGCGTGGCGGCCGAGGAAAACGGCGGGTGGTCGCTGTCCAGGCAGGCGGCCAGGGGCGGCGGCTCGGCCGCCGCTGCCGCCGGGCCGCCGCCCGCCGCCACCGCGAGAAGGACCGTGGATACGAAGCGGGCATGCATGGCCTCACTCCTGCAGGCCGAACACCATCATCCCGCCGCCGCGGTTTTGCCGCTTGAACAGCTCGTCGTACACCAGCGGCCAGATGCTGCCGCCGCCGGGGCCGTAGACGATGGCCACGTACTGCTTGCCGTCCGCGGTGAAGGTGGTCGGGTTGCCGTGGATGCCGGTGCCGACGTTGAAGCGCCACAGCGTCTCGCCGGTGTCGTCCCGCATCGCGGAGAAGAAGCCCTCGGCATCGCCGGAGAAGACCAGCCGCCCGGCCGTGGTCAGCAGTCCGCTGGTGGCCGGCGTGCTTTGCGGCCGGGTCCAGGCCAGCTCGCCGGTGGTGGCGTCAAACGCCTTCACGCCGCCGGTGTAGGGGTTGGCCTTCAGCACCTTGGACGACAGGAACCACTCGCCGCGCTTCCACTCCTGCTTCTTGGCCTGCAGGTCCATGGAGCTGTCTATGAACGGCACGTAGACGTAGCGGGTGAGCGGGCTGTAGGCCGCGGGGTGCCATTCCTTGCCGCCGTCCAGCACCGGCGCGACGTCGGTGACCACGCGGTCGTAGCGCGGCACCTTCTCGGGGTTGACGATGGGACGGCAGTTGTCGGCGAAGCCCGTGACCCAGTTGACGCGCGCAATGGGCACGACCCACTGGCACTTGCCGTTGGTGCGGTCTATCGAATACAGGTGGCCGTTGCGGTCGGCATGCAGCCAGACCTTGCGCCCCTTCTGGTCGTCCACCAGGATGACCTCGTTGTTGCCGTCGTAGTCCCAGGCGTCGTTGGGCGTGTACTGGAAGTGGAAGCGGAGCTTGCCGGTATCGGCATCCAGCGCCAGCGTGGAGTTGCTGTAGAGGTTGTCGCCCTTGCGCACGCTGGGGTCGAAGTCCGGCGTCGGGTTGCCCGCGCCCCACAGGATCAGGTTGGACTTCGCGTCGTAGGTGCCGGTCAGCCAGGCCGAGACGCCGCCGCTTTGCCAGGAGTCGTTGGCCCAGGTCTTGGCCGCCGGGTCGGCCGCGCTGGTGGGCCGCGTGAAGGTCTGCCAGACGACCTTGCCGCTGTCGGGATCGAGCGCCGTGATCTTGCCGACGTTGCCGCCCACGTCGCCGCCGGAGTTGCCCACGACGATGAGCCCCTTGGCCACCAGCGGCATCGAGGTGTAGATGTCGCCGCTCTTGTAGTCGCCCAGCTTGGCTTCCCACTCGACCGTGCCGTTGGTCGCGTTGAGCGCCACCACATGGGTGTCCAGCGTGGCCATGTAGACCTTGTCCTTGAAGACGGCCACACCGCGGTTGACGGCTTCGCAGCACAGCCGCGGGCCCAGGTCGCCGGGCAGCGAGCGCTCGTATTTCCAGATCATGCGGCCGGAGGCGCCGTCCAGCGCGAACACCTTGTTCTGGCTGGCCGTGACGTAGACGCGGCCGTTGACCACCGTGGTCTGGCTGTCCTGCGCGTCGTTGACGCCGAAGGACAGGTTCCACTTGGGCACCAGCTTGCGCACGTTGTCCGCGTTGATCTGCGTGAGCTGGCTGAAGCGCGTGTTCTGGTAGTCCTTGCCATAGTGCAGCCAGTTGTTGGCGTCCTTGTCGGCGTGGCGCAGCATGTCGTCGCTCACGTAGTTCGGACGCCACTTGAAGCCGGCTTCGAGCACGTCCACGCCCAGCGGCGGTTCGGCCGCTTCCTGGGCATGGCCGGTGAGCAGCGATGCGGCCACGCAGGTGAAGGCCAGGGCTTGCCGCAGTGCGGCGCGAAGGGTTGCAGTGTCCATGGGCTCTCCCGGTAGGGTCAGAAGCTGCGGTGGATGGCGACGTTCGCAACCGTCGCGGGGCTGCCATAGGGCACCGCCGCAAGCGGTGCAAGCCTCATCTTCGTCATGGTTGTCTCCTCAATCATCTTGATGTGCCGCCTCCACGCGGGCGGAAGGCGAGGCGGCTTGGCAGCTTCCGTGCCAGTGGCTGCTCCACTCGTGGCGTGGGTTGCAAACGGGGGCGTGCGCTGCGACACCTGTCGCAGCGAGCGACACGCGGCAGGTGACACCTGTCGAGCCACGCGACGCGGCCGGGCCGCCGCCGCCGGGCTCCGCCAGAATCCGCCCCCATGCCCGCCCCGCGCCTGTCTTTCCTGCGCCCGAGGCCGCCGGTGCGGCTGCCGCGCTGGCTGCCGATGGGCTTGCCGCTGTGGCTGGCACTGCTGCTGGCCGGCGGCGCCGCGCTGGTGCGCTGGGACATCGCCGCGCGCCGCGCCGAGTTCCAGGACGGCGCCCGCATCGCCCACCAGCTGCTGAGCCAACGCGCGGCGCAGCACGACGCCATCCTCGCCACGCTGGCGGCGTTGCCGCCGGCCTCCGGCGCCTCCGTCGCGGCGCCGGACGCACTGGCCCAGCGCCTGCCGCAGCTCTATCCC
>NZ_JAXOJX010000087.1:0-27520 GCF_034427735.1 Azohydromonas lata | reverse complement strand
GGCTCCAGCACGGCCGCCGCGCCCAGGGGCAGCGGGCGCGGCAACGGGCCGGGCATCACCGGCGGACGCGACCACTGCGTGAACGTCTTGTAGGGAAAGCCCAGCGACTTGGAGGAGCCCTCGTTCCAGCCCAGGAACCAACTGCGCGCTTCTGGCGACTCGTCGCTGTAGGGGCAGTGCTTGCTGAACACTTCGCCCGCCTTGAACCCACGCTTCCAGGCTTCGTCCAACGCCATCATCGCTGTTGCTCCTTCGTGCTTGTCATGAAGGCGTAAGCGCAAGCTGCATACCAGCCCGCACGCGAACCGGTTTCTCCGCCAAAACCTCAGGGTTAACCCGTGAAATTGGCTGTCAAACCGGCTGTGCCGGCCAGTTTCACGGGCCTGGAGCCCGTTCAGGAATGAAGCAGGGCTGCGGCCGGCTGGCACAAGGCCGGCTGTACCGGCCGCTTGTCACAGGTGTGCGCACAACGCACACGCCAAGGGCTGGCGGCAGGCGGCGTGACCGCATCTTCGGCGCATTGATTTACCGCTTAGCATGCGCTCAACTCATGTGTTGACCAAAGAGGCCGCCGTGACGCTGGTGCAGTTGCGACATCTCATTTCCCTGGCCGAGACCGGCTCCTTCACGCGCTCGGCCGAGCTGCTGTTCATCACGCAGCCCGCGCTCAGCCGCAGCGTGGCGGCGCTGGAGCAGGAGCTGGGACAGCCGCTGTTCGACCGCGTGGGCCGGCGCAGCGAGCTCACGCCCTTTGGCCGCGAGGTGGTGCAGCGCGCGCGGCAACTGCTGTTCGAGGCCGACGAGCTCGCCGCCAGCGGCCGCCAGATGAGCGCCGGGCAGGCCGGGCGGCTGCGCCTGGGCCTGGGCTCCGGGCCCGGCGCGCTGCTGATGGCGCCGCTGCTCCAGGCCATGGCCACGCGCCACCCCGGCACGGTGCTGGAGATCGCACGCGGCGACATCCACCTGCTCGAACACGCGCTGCGCGAGCGCCGGCTCGACGCGCTGGTCATCGACGCGCGCTCGCTCTCCCCCGCGGCGGACCTGCACGTGGGCTCGCTGGCCGAGCTGCGCGGCGCCTTCATGGTGCGCGAAGGCCACCCGCTCACGCGCTGGACGGGGGCCTTGCGCTTTGCGGCGCTGCAGCAGTTCCCCATCGCCTCCACGCCGCTGAGCGAGGAGGTGGCGCGCATCCTGGTGGAGCGCTACGGCCCAACGGCACACCCGGCCCACTGCGTCACGCTGCGCTGCGAGGAGATTCCGCCGCTGGTGGACGTGGCCCGCCACAGCGACGCCGTGCTGCTGGCCATACGCGCGGCGGCGCCGGACCTGGTGGAGCTGGCGCTCGCCCCCGCGCTTGACGCCCGCGCCCGCTTCGGCATGGTCACCCTGGCCGGCCGCGCCGAGCCGCCGGGCCTGCACATCGTGCGCAGCCTGGTGGAGGCGCTGCTGCATGACTGAATGCCTGGGCCGTGGCGCGCGCCGTGCCCCAGGGCCTGCGCCATCTCAAGCTTTGGGCGAGCCGCTGCGGGAAGTGCTAGGTTTTGCGCCCTGCGGCAACTGAATTGCTCCCGCCGGCACCTAACATCGCAGTGAAGTGAATTCATTGGGCGCCGGAGTTGCTGTGAACGGGAATGTCCTTTTGCGCCACCGCGTGCGCGTGAGCGGCAGCGGATCGCGAGCGCTGTTGTTCAGCCACGGCCTGGGCTTTGACCAGCGCGCCTGGCGCCTGGTGGCCCCGGCCTTCGAGGCCACGCACCGCGTCGTGGTGTTCGACCACGCCGGCTGCAGCGCCGCCGCCGCGCAGAGCTACGACGAGGCCCGCCACGGCAGCCTGCACGGCTACGCGCAGGACCTGCTGGACATCTGCGACGCGCTGGCGCTGGAGCGCGTGTCGGTGGTGGGACACTCGGTGGGCGGGATGATCGGCCTGCTGGCCAGCCTGGCGCAGCCCGCGCGCTTCGAGCGCCTGGTGCTGCTCACCGCCTCGCCCTGCTACATGAACCTGGGCGACTACACCGGCGGCTTCGACCGCGCCGACCTGGAGGCGGTGCTGGCCATGATGGAGCGCAGCATGCTGGGCTGGGCGCAGTTCATGGCGCCCATGGCGCTCAACGACCCCAGCCGCCCGGAGCTGCTCAGCGAGGTCGAGTCCAGTTTCGCCGCCAGCGACCCCTACACCACGCAGCGCCTGGCGCGGCTGGTCTTCCTGGGCGACCACCGCGCGCTCATGCCGCAGGTCAGCGTGCCCGCGCTGCTGGTGCAATGCGCGGGCGACGTCGTGGTGCCCGTGCCCGTGGGCCATTGGCTGCACGAGCACCTTGCCGGCAGCGAGCTGGCGCTGCTGGACACGGCCGGCCACTGCCCGCAGCTCAGCCAGGCGCCGCGCACCACGGCGCTGATCGCGCAGTACCTGGGCGCCGCCTGAAACTCCCGCCCCGCCCCGCTCCGCCACGCCTGCCCATGCCCAGCCTGCTCATAGACCCCGACGCGCTGCCCTGTCCCTGGATGAGCGTGGGCGCCGACGGCCTGGTGCGGCAGATCAATACCGCGCTGTGCGAGCTGCTGCACGGCACGCCGCAGCAGTTGCAGGGCCTGCACATCGACGCGCTGCTGGGCGGCGGCGGGCGGCTGCTGTACTACGGCTACTTCATGCCCATGCTGCGCATGCACGGCGCCGCGCGCGAGCTGGCGCTGTCGCTGCGCGGCTGCGACGGCGCCACGGTCGAAGTGCTGGCCCACGCGCGCGCCCACCCCGCGCCGCCGCAAGCCGCCGAGCACATCGACCTGGTGGTGCTGCCCGTGGTGGAACGCCGACGCCTGGAAGACGAGCTGCTGCGCGTCAAGCGCGCCGCGGAGCTGGCGCCGGGCATGCTGTTCCAGTTCGTCTGCGAGGCCGGCGGCCACTGCGCCTTCGCCTACGCCAGCGAGGCCGCGCGGCGCCTGTACGGCGTGGTGCCCGCACAGCTGCGCGAGAGCGACGCGCCCTGGCTGGAGCGCATACACCATGAGGACCGCGAGCGCGTGCGCCGCGCGCTGCACGCCGCCGCCGACAACGGCCAGACCTGGCGCGACCGCTTCCGCGTCACCGCCCCCGACGGCGGCCAGCGCTGGCACGCCGTGCAGGCCACGGCCAGCGCCGGCGATGGCCGCGTCGTCTGGCACGGCTACGTGGCCGACATCACCGAGCAGTACGAGCTGGAGGTGGCCGCGCAAAGCCGCGAGACGGCCGAGCGCGCCAGCCGCGCCAAGACCGAGTTTCTCGCCCGCGCCAGCCACGAGCTGCGCACGCCGCTCAACGCCATCCTGGGCTTTGCGCAGTTGCTGGAGCTGGAGTCCGGCGCGTTGGGCGGGCCGCAGCGGCGCCAGTTGAGCCTCATCGGCGAGTCCGGGCGCGAGCTGCTGCGCCTGGTGGACGACATGCTGGAGATCGCCCGCATCGAGGCCGACCGCGCCACGCTCAACCCCGTGACGCTGCCGCTGCGCGCGCTGCTCGCGCGTGCCCTGGAGCTCGCGCGCGAGCAGGCGCAGGGCCAGGGCATCGTGCTGCAACTGGTGGAGTGCGCGCCGGCGCTGCTGGTGCTGGCCGACGAGGCACGGCTGCTGCAGGTGCTGGGCCACCTGCTCTCCAACGCCGTCCAGTACAACCACCCGGGCGGGCACGTGTGGCTGTCGGCGCGCGAGGACGGGCGCGGGCACCTGTCCATAGAGGTCAAGGACGACGGCGTGGGCCTGGACGCGCAGCAGCAGGCCGCGCTGTTCCAGCCCTTCAACCGGCTGGGGGCCGAGCGCGGCGGCGTCAAGGGCGCGGGCCTGGGCTTGACCATCGTGCAGCGGCTGCTGCCGCTGATGGACGGCGCCATTGCCGTGCGCAGCCTGCCGGGCATGGGTTCCACGTTCACCGTGCGCATGCCCGCCGTGGCGGCCGAGGCCGCGCGCGCGGCCACGCCGGGGCTGCTGGAGCACGAGCTGCCGCAGCCGCAAGGCGCACCGCCGCACGGTACCGATGCGTCGGGCGGTGCCGCCGGTGCCGCGGGTGTTTGTGACGCCGTTGCCGGCGGCGCCCCGCACGCGCCCAAGCCGGCCGCAGCCGGCGACGCGCCGCCCAAGCCCGCCCCCGCACCGCAGGCCGGGACGCCGGCCGTGGACGTGCTCTACATCGAGGACAACCCGGTCAACGCGCTGCTGATGCAGACGCTGTTCCAGATGCGGCCGCAATGGCGGCTGCAGGTGGCGGTGGACGGTGCCGGCGGCGTGGCCGAGGCGCTGCGCTGCCGCCCGCGGCTGCTGCTGGTGGACATGCACCTGCCGGACATGAACGGCATCCAGGTGCTGGCCGAGCTGCGCCGCCACGTGGCGCTGCGCGACGTGCCGGCCATCGTGGTGTCGGCCGCCGCCATGTCCAGCGACATCGAGCAGGCCCAGGCCGCCGGCTTTGCCGCCTACTGGACCAAGCCGCTGGACTTGCCGCACATGCTGGGGGAGCTGGATTCGCTGCTGGGATAGGCCGGCCAGGGCCGCCTGAATTTCAGGGTTACCGCGGCAGCAAGGCCAGGGTCAGCGTGACGCTGAAGGTGCTGCCCTGGCCGGGCGCGCTCTGCAATTCAAGCAGCCCGCCCATCATGTCCACGAGGCGGCGCACGATGGCCAGGCCCAATCCCGTGCCGCCGAATTGCCGCGTGGTGGAACTGTCGGCCTGCATGAAGGGCTCGAAAATATGGGACTGCTGTTCCAGGGGAATGCCCATGCCGGTGTCCTGAACGGCAAAAAGCAGCGTCACCAGCTCAGGGTTGCAGGTGACGGGGTGAACGCTCAATACCACGCTGCCGGACTGCGTGAATTTAACGGCATTGGACAGAAGATTGATCAGCACCTGCTTGAGCCGTAAAGAATCGCCCACGACCTCGTCAGGCAGGGGCACCGGAATATCCAGGCGCAACTCCAGCGCCTTGGCCTGGGCTTGCGGCTGCAGCAAGGCACACACCGCATCGAGCAGTGGCAGCAATTTGAAGGGAACGATTTCAAGCTGCAGTTTGCCGGCTTCGATTCTTGACAGGTCCAGGACGTCGTCAATCAAGCTCAACAAATGCCCGCCTGCATGGTGAATATGTGTCGCGTAATCTCCTGCCGGATGAGGCAGGGACATGCGTGTCATCAAATGGCTGAATCCCATCACGGCGTTCAAAGGCGTGCGCAGCTCATGGCTCATATGGGCCAAGAACTGGCTTTTCACCTGGTTGGCGCGCTCGGCGATGATCCGCTGTGATTCCGCCGCTGCCAGCGCAGCCTCCGCGGCAGTCCGCGCTGCGTTCAGTTCCAAAGCCGATTTGCGGCGCTGGCAGGCCAAGCCGGCCAGCACCAATCCCGTCAGGGCTGCAGCCATGATGAAGGACTGCACCAGAAACTGGCGTGTTTCCAATGCGTAGTCCAGCGCAAACGGCCCCAGGCCCCGCTTGGTGTAGAGCACGACTTGGACAGTCATCAGGAAATTGGCCAAGGCGATGGCCAAATGCTCACCGCGAATGGCAGCCCAAATCAGGATGGGGAGAATAATAAAGATGGTCGGATGCGGGTTAAGCATAACGCCATGCCCGACCGCCAACAACAGGCACAGTATCAGGGCAATTTCCGCAGTCCTGGCCGCGCCCCTGCCGGTGCCGCCCTGCGGCCCCAAAACGGCCAGTATCAGCGGCGCAAACATCAAGACGCCGGCAGCATCGCCTGTCCACCACAATTTCCACGAGTCCAGCAAAGGGTCGCCGGTATGGATGCTTACGGCGGTGCCTCCCACCAACATACTCAAAAGAGGGCTGAACACGGTGGCACACAATAAAAATGCCATCACGGACGCCACACCGGAAAACCGGAAATTCCCCCGAGCCCAACGCTGAAGTAAAAATGCACCAACAAAGGCTTCCAGGGCGTTGCCGATCGCGATGACCACCGCAATGCCGGGCGGAAACTTGAAAATTACGATGCTGGAAAAAAGGTCAGCGCACAGCGCAACAGCCATCAACGGCGGCCATTGGCGTGCAGGCTGAAGCAACAGCGTTGCGACGAACAAGCCGCTGGGCGGCCACAGGCACACGCCCATAGCGGGCGCAATAGAAAACCCCTGGCCGCCCCAGGCCGCAAGGATATAAACCACCGGAAAAACGAAAAATCGCATTCTCAGGGCGATTGCCTTCAATTTGTTCAGAACTTTGCCGCTTGCCCCCCAGGATTCCAACGCATCACCTCGATCTTTCGTGCATTTTGGGCCAAACGTTTTGACCGGGCCATGAAGCAGTCAAATCAACGCATGCCGAATAAATTTCGCGCCAGTGGCTGACCCACTTTTACCGACACCTGCCATAATGCTTTGCAGCATTGTAAAATGGGCCAGCGTGACGCCATAATTTTCTAACAAAGCGTGTATTTCGCACATCAGACATGCCGGATCAGGCAGGCCAAAACCCATAGCAAGCAAAACGTCAGGCAGCGTCCACTTACTCTTCTTTCAGAAAACACTTTGCATGTATCTCGCGCCCAACCGATGGGCAGCAACAGGTCATATTGGAGCGACGATAAATCGACAGCGGCAGCAATTTGTAAATATTTTCGGCTCATGACAAATAGGCACACAAAGAAATACCCAAACCGCCAGCTCCCGCATCGGCGGGCGTGCGGCAGCCTAAGGGCCCGGGTCTTGCCCGGGCTTCTATCGAGCCCAGCCGACGCCCAGGCCTTCTCTCTTCAGCCGCCTGCAGCCGCGGCGCTGGCCCTTGGGCTCATGGCGGCCGTGGCGCATCCCGCGACAGAAGCAGGCCGCAATCTTCCAGCCCTTCACCCGGGCCGACGCCTCCACCACGCGGCGCTTCGGCGGCACGGGCTTGGGGCTGTCCCTCGTCCAGCGGCTGGGGGAGATGATGGGCGGGCGCCTGGCGCTGGACAGCGCGCCCGGCCAGGGCAGCCGCTTCAGCGTGGAGTTGCCGCTGGAGGCGGTGCAGGCAGGGGCGGGGGCGCAAAGCGGCGGTTGAGCCCAGCCGTTGTATGGCGTGTCCGGATTGCCCCATTCGTGGGCGCGGGCCTTACCAGCGCTTGAGGAAAACGTCGTCCGCCAGCTCTTCTTCCGCAGGCATGCGCAGCCCGTCGAGCCCGCGCAGCCACTGGCGCATGGCCTGCATGGACATGGGCCGCATGAGCAGGTAGCCCTGCGCCTCGGTGCAGCCGGCCTCGCGCACGGCGCGCAGCTCCGAGGGCGACTGCACGCCCTCGGCCACCACGCGCAGGCCCAGGCCGCGCGCCAGGCTGGTGGAGGACGCCACGATGGCCTGCTTGGCCGCGTCCGTCGCCATGCCCGCTACCAGGCTGCCGTCCATCTTCAGCTCCGAAAAAGGCAGTTGCGACAACTGCAGCGGGCTGGAGTAGGCGGTGCCGAAATGGTCCAGCGCCAGGCCAAAACCCATGAGGCGGCAGCGCGTGGTGTTCTCGATGACGGTGGTGAGGTCGCCCAGGAGGTCGTGCTCGTCCACCTCCAGCGTGAGGCGGCTGGGCTCCAGGCCGCAGCGCCGCACGGCCTGCTGCAGCTCGGCGCAGAAGCTCTCGTCCGCCAGCAAGCGCAGCGAGACGTTGAGCGCGCCGCGCAGCGGCAGCCCGTCGCCCACGCAGGCGGCCAGGAACTCGCAGAGCTGGCGCACCATCAGCAGCGTGGCCTCCTCCAGCAAGCCGTGCTGGTGCAGTGCCGGCAGCAGCCGCGCCGGGCCCAGCGGCGCGCCGTCGGAGCTCACGCCGCGCATGAGCGCCTCCACGCACACCACGTCCCGGCTGGCCAGCCGGACCTGGGGCTGCAGCCAGGGTTCGAGCCGGCCCCCGTCCAGCATCGCGCGCAGCTCCGACAGCGGCAGCTCCGGCGGCACGGCCTTGTCCTTGCGCGCGCCGCTGCGCCGGTAGTTGCGCAGCGCCTGGGCCACTTGCCCCTGCCCCGCCGAAGGCTCCAGGCAGCACGCGGCCTCCAGCTTGCAGCACTGCGCCATGGCCAGCACGCTCTTGAGCACGCCGCGCGGCTGGTGCTGCGCCGCAAAGAACAGCAGCGGCGCCTGCTCGTCGCCGCAAAGCAGCCGCATCAGGCGCAGCGCATCGCCGTCCTCGAAATGCAGCCCGCACACCAGCACGTCAGGCGGCTGCGCCTCACAGTACAGGTGCAGCAGCAGATGCTGCATGCTGGACACCCGCACGCCGACCTGCCAGCCATCGGCCAGCAGCTCGGCTTCGAACTGGCGCGCACAGGCTTCATCGGCGCACAGCACCCAGGCACGCCCTGGCCGCGACACCACGCTGGGCCGCAAGGAAGAAACAGGCAGCGAACCGTCGTCAGCCGCGCGACGGTGCCGCTCCACGGCCCAACTCCGGGGCGCCTCCCAGCGGGCAGGAGAAATGCTGTTCGTGGGGTAGGAACTCAGGCTCACGGGACACCCATCGTGCGCGGTTGGTCACAAAACGTCCCGCCTGACGGCACAGCGCCGCGGCGGCACCCACTGCAGGCACGAATGCCTGCGAGCTCAGATACATTTTATGACATTCTGTCTCAAAGCGCACGTTTCCTGACCTCATTGCGCAGGAAACGCAAACTTTCACCGGAATCTGGTTTACACACCTTACAAGTGGGGCTTGGGCAAGTGACGGCAAAGCGCGGTATCGGTGAAATGTCGTCCAAGGGAAAAATATAAAAAATTCTCCAACAGGAGATAAATCTCAGGCCAGTCAAACCGCAGGACGCTGTGCGGCGCAAAGTAGACGAAGCCGGTTGCTACACTGGCCGCTTGCGACTCCCAAATATGACCCTTCAGGATCGAAGTCCATATTTAAATATGTTTTGTGTGATTTCCGGCCTTTGGGCAAATTCAAAATTTCGCGATTGGCTTGGAGCACATTCGGTCCGCGGCCGTGACGAAAGCGAAAAGCGCCGCGCTCTGGCGCGGGCCCTGCATGGCCTGGCGGCGCTGGCCGCCATCGCGCTGACGGGCCCCTGGCGCGACGGCGCCTTCGGCAATGTCCTCGTCGCGCCGCTGCTGGCTGCGGCCTGGGCGGTATTGGGTCTGGTGCAATATGTGTTGTTGCGCCGCGGAACCAATGCCCTGGTCGGATTGCAATATTTCACGATATTTTTCGACGCCGCGGCATTTGCCGTTTTTCTTTGCGACGCGCCCACTGCCACCAGTTTTCTCGTGCCCTACCTGGCCTTCATCGTGATTCCGGTGGGCCTGCGCTACGGCGTGCGCACATTCTGGTTCGCCTGGGCAGGATCGTGGCTCACCGCCACGCCTGTGCTCTACTTCGGCAACCCCTTCTGGTCAGCCCACGCGCAAACGCTGATGTCGCTGGTCTTTTTGGCACTGCTGCCGGCCCTGTATTTTGGTCCGTTGCTGAGCCAATGGCGGGTGCGGATGAAAAAGGACACTGACGAAAATCAGTTGTGGGCCTTAGAAGCCGCCATGGTGGCCAAAAGCGCTTTTCTGGCGCGGGTAAGCCACCAGTTGCGCTCACCGCTACAGGCCATCATGTCCTCGCTGGAATTGATGGAAGCGCCTTCCCAGCAAGCCAACCGGCCCAAACTCGCGGCCAATATCTCGACGTCCGCGCAACGGCTTTCCCAGGAATTGCGCGACCTGCTGACCATTGCGCGGGCCGAAGCATGGCAATTGCAATTGGCGCCCTCGCCATTCGAGGCCGGCACGCTGCTGGAATCCGTGGCGGCCGAGCTGCAATCCGACGGCGGCAACGGCGGACGCCAAATATGGACCCGCCCGCTCCAGGAGCCGCTGTTCCTGGTGGCGGACTCCGACAAAATCGTGCAGGTGCTGGCCAACGTGGCCAAGCACCTATCGGCCACGCTGCACCCCCATACCCTGACGCTGTCCATGCAGCCTTATGACGAGGCGCGCGGCCACATCAATTTCGTGGTCGAGGCGGAAGCTGCAGGCACCCCACCCATGGAAGCCGTTGCGGCCGATGCCCAGGGGACCAAGGACGCCCTCAACGACAGCCTGAGCCTGACCCTGGTGCGCACGCTGACGGAATTCCTGGACGGGCACACGGCACTGGAGAAACTACCGCCCAACCGGCTTCAATTCAGCGTCACCATTCCCTGCGAGCGGGTGCGCGACGACGAAGACGGCCTCCCAATGCCGCCCACCGATGCAAAAGTCATGGTGGTCAGCAGCAATTCCCAGGCTTGCCGAGAATTGATGTCGTCACTCAATGAGCAGGGCCGGATGGTGGAATGCGTTTTCGCCATCGCCACGGCCGCCAACCGACTGGCGTTGCAGGAATATGCACTGGTGTGCGTGGACATGGAATTACCGCGCCACAACGCCCGCCGCCTGGCCCTGAGCCTCAAAAGCAGCCAAGGTGCCAACCGCGACACACCCATACTCGCTTTCCATGCGCGAACGTCCGAAAAGGACTCCGGCAAACCCTGGCCGTTCGACGCCCTGCTGACCGGCAAAATCTCGCGGGCCAGCTTGGTACAAGCTATTTCTTCGCTACGGCCTGGGCAATTGCAGCATTGATAATGGAAAATCGAACCGGCTTTTCAAAAAACAAAATCTTGTGAACCGCCATGAGCGCCGCCACCTCCGCCTCGCTGGCCAACCCCGCCCCAATCTGACCTGTCAGCACCGCCACAGGAGCGTCGGGCTTCATTTTTCTGATGTCGTCAATCAGGTTTTTGGCGGTTTCACCGCTGACCAGCCAGTCGAGCACGAAGGCGTCGTATTCCGGTATTTTATTGCGCAGGTCACTGACAGTGAAAAATGCATCGGATTCCAGGCCCGCTTCGGTGAAGGACGCAGCCAGGGTGACGGCCAATTCCTGCACGTCGTCCAGCACGGCCACGCGGGTCAAACGCTCCGGCGGCGGCTCTATCAATATCCGCTTGATGGCGTAGCAATTATCTCGAACGGCATTGTTGACCGGGCAAATCAGCCATTCCGAATTCACCGGCACGGCCACCAGCGCGCCTTCCGGGGCATTGCTGATACGTTCGCCCGGCCACAGATAAGCCTCCACCGAGGTTTTGCCCATGACCAATTGGGCCGTAACGCGCTTCTCGGATTCGAGGGCCGACAACACCATGGAGGCAAAAGTGTCGCCAAAATGGCGGGCCAGAATTTCCAGCTCTTCCGGCGTCCAAGGCGAGTCGCCATTGATCTTGCGATGCGCTTGGCTGTAGGACAGGCCCAACACGTCGCGAATGGTGGTCGAGTGCTTGTGCGAAGCAATCCCGTGGCGCCGGAGCAACGACACGGCCAATTGGGACCCGAGCGGGAAGTTGGATTCAACGGGCGCTGGCATGGGTGTGGTGATTCGTCATGGTGTCGCCTCGCGGCGGAAAGGCAAGAAAATTTCCACAAAAGGCAACTTGTTCAAGACCAAATCGCGGTTCGCGGTAGGTGCTACTGCCGTCTTTTGCCAAGCAGTGCACCAAGTACGTGAGGCTGTTGATCGGTATGACCAAGCATTTTAGGCATCACGGCGAGCGGCAGCCGTCGGCGTTGTTCCGCACTGCGTCAGCGGCAGCACGCATGGGCTCTGCAAACCTGACTTCACACGCCGGAGAGCATAGAAAACGAAGTTGTCGAGGAAGGTACTTCAGTAGGGGAAAGTGAATGGCACAGGAAGAAAAGCAGTTCCGGACTGCCCAAGCCGCCCATATTGGAAGATTCGACCATGAATTAATGGCCGAGGTCCATTATGAGCAAATGGAGAGCATGGCGAACCGGATCAAAGGCGGGGCGGTTGGAGCCTTGCTTTATTCCGTAGTGATGGCCGTTTATCTTCACGAGAGCGTTGGCATTTACGTCTGGTATTGGCTGGCCACAAAAACGCTGGCCGCCGCCTGGAGGCTGGCACTGGTTTTTCGCTGGAAAGATTGTAAAGCGCGCCAGCCGGTACTGGATCGTTGGTTTTTCTGGATAAGAGTCACCCTTTTTCTCGACGGCGTTCTGCTGGGCGCGATCGGTTTGCTCGCATTACAGTCCAATGCCCCCCAAGAAGCCCTGCTTTGGACAGCCGCGGGCTTATGTGGCGTGTCCGCTGTCGCCATGAGTACGCTGGAATCCGACTGGGTTTCAAGCGTACTCTACTCAACGCCCATTATTGGCCAGACCATACTTTATTTATTGATCCAGCAATCATTTTTTGGAAACAGCACTGCAATCGCAATAGCTATTTATGGAGCCGTGCTGCTGCTTAATGCCCGCAGAGCTGCACGCGATGAAAGGCAACGCATTGTCCAAAGTCGAACCATACTGCGCTACAAAAAACAGAATGAAATTGCCCTGGAAATGGCCCGCACCGAGTCACGCATCCGCGTAGAAATGATGTCCAGCATCACGCACGAATTGCGCACCCCTATACACGGCATTTTGGCAATGAGCAACCAGATAGCCCGCGACCCTTCGGCAAACAGCACCGCCAAGGCAGCGGAGATGATCATCAAATCAGGCGAGCATCTGGTAAGCCTGGTCAACGACATGTTGGATTTCGGAAGGCTGGAGGCTGCAGGCGTTACATTGCGCCCTGAAGTATTTGATTTGAATGATGTGATCGAGGAAGTCAGCAATATTGGCTTTCTGATTGGGCAGGAGAAGGGCGTAAAATTTGCCGCCTGGAATGTGCTCCCGATGCCTTACCATGTCCATGCCGATCCGGGACGAATAAAGCAGATTTCACTCAACCTCATCAGCAATGGCATCAAATTCACCGACAAGGGCGGAGAGGTGGTCTTGCGCGTGAGGGATGCGGACGGAAATGGGAATATTATCCTTGACGTTGCCGACAATGGCCCCGGCATCGCTGAAGAAAATCTCACAACGATATTCGAACCATTTTCCCGGCATGCACAGGAAAAAGTCGGCGGAGGACTGGGCAGCACCGGGCTGGGTTTGAGCATTAGCAAGCGCCTGGCCACTGCGATGAAAGGCACGCTGGAAGTGTCCAGTGAGCTTGGAAAAGGTTCAACCTTCACCTTGAAAGTCAATCTCGCCAAGGTCGTCGTTTCTTTACAAAATCGCCAACCCAAACAAGAATTCAACCTGCCCGCAACATTGGAAGGTCATGCACTTATTGCTGAGGACGACAACTTAACCGCCGAACTGGCGCGCTCCACGCTTGAAATGTGCGGATTGAGGGTCAGCGTGGTGGGCCGTGGCGATTTGGCTGTCCAGGCCGCCATGAATGACTCGCAACGGCCCAATATATTGCTCATGGACGGTGATATGCCAGGACTGGATGGACTGGCGGCAACACGCAAAATCAGGGAATACGAAGCACAAACTGCGTCGCCACGATTGCCCATAGTTATCGTCACCGGCCGGTGCATGCCGGAAGACGTCATCAACGCGCGGCAAGCAGGCGCCGACGCCCATTTGGGCAAGCCCTATTCAAACAACGACCTGATCCGGACAGTTGCGCAGCGGCTCGCACCGATGCAGAACCACAAGCGCGGCAAAATCAATTAAATTGATTCATGCCGCCGCTTGCGCCCTGCATTTCCAATATCATCTTCTCACGGTCAAGGCCAAACCTGCTCCGCTCCGGATTTTTCACCGGGGGAGCCCGGCTTGGCACCAGCTTCACGCCGTGACCGCAGCATTGAGGTTCAAGCCCCATCAATTCCTACGGGGTCGATATTCTCACTTGCCACTGCGACCCGAGAAATACCTGAGAATGCTTTGGCAAAAATGCTGATATCGGGATGCCACGTTCTGAAGACGAAATGGTAAAACGGATTGCTCATTCTGGCCCAATCCTGTTCAGCAGTGACGTTGCTCAACCAGAGAATCCGGTGAGGAATTCCACCCGTATAGCTCAGGGGAACTTCCCGCTTGTCTTCATACAAATCCGAAAACCCCAGGGCACGATATTGGCGCATCAGTGCAGGCCGCGAGCCCGCATAAATTCCAGCCACCTGGGTTGCAATGTTATGAAGATGGCAGGCCTTGACGATACCCATGCGTACCGACTTGTCCTTGTACGACGGGAGCACGACCAGCCTGGTAATCTCCGATACCAGCAAGCCACGCAAATGCGCCGGCTCTTCAATGCAACCGTGAATCTGCAAGGGACGGTTGCGATTGACCTGTATGCGGCAAGAGCCCACGACCTCGCCGGTGGCCTTGTCCTCGGCACAGAAAACCACCGTGTCGGGGTCCATGTCCAGCGGGTCCTCCTTGCCGAATTGCGCCGCCATCAAAGGCAAGTGATGGCCATAGGCCAGCGCCCGCAGTTTGCGCACCCGTGCCAGGTCGTACTCGTTGTCCACCGCGCGCACGGTAAATCCCAGAATCTCGCGCTTCGGAGATTCCTGTGGCTCCTGGTGCTCGGGTTGTGCATACTGGGCAAGGGCAGCGATTTGGCGGCTTTCCATCATGACTCCATGAAACAAAATCCCAATCAACAAATAAGCCCTGCGACATGATTGGGAAAACGTCGCGGGCGGGGATCGATCCACATGCCGCGGTTTTGCATGGCCAAATGCTGTTTGACAGTCCGACAATGGCACGACCACAAAACCAGGCCGCTTATTGGAGCCAATATAGAAACTGGCTTGCAGAATGCTTGCTGAAATAATCCGTGAGCAGTGCTGCTTTTGATTGCCAGCCGCTTTCGGCGTTCGTGCTTATCCCTGCTTCGCTTCCTGAAGAAAGCCGGCATGAAGATTGTGTTTTTTGTCAGGAAATGACCGAAGATACTGCTGGTTTGCGCGTGACCGAACGGGAATATGTGATTTTTCAGGCGGGGCCGCATACACCGGCCCGCCGGAAATTTCCAGGCTGTTGGTCAATGAAAATCAAGATGCCGCAAACGCAAATCCGGCGGCCAGCGCCACTGCCGCCATGATGGCGGTCGGGTTGCAGTTGTGCTTGCCGGCGCCCTGCGGCGCGGCCCTGGGGCGCCACATCCGGCGCAACACGCGCCCGGTGCGGCCGGATCGCCGCAGGCCCGCGCGCCCACAAGGGGCGCGGCGTCAGCCGCCGGGGAGGTGGCTGCCCGTGCTCAGAGGCCGACGTCGCGGCCCGTGGACGCGGCCCGCGCGCTCAGGCCGAAGTGGCTGTCGCGCGCCATCACGGCGTCCAGATGGCAATCCGGAATTTCGGTCGCGGCCTGCAGATTGAAAATACCCGCACGCTCCAGCATGGGCGGTTTGCGGATGGAGCCCCATATGCCCAGCGCCGTGGCCAAACCTTTGAACTGGTGCGCGGTCAATTCACCGCAGCCGTCCAATATGCGCAGCGGCAGCACGGGCGAAGCAGGACAGGAAGAATAAAAGGGGCGGGCCGACCAGAAAAACAGACCCTCCCGGGTCGCCAGGCGCCTGATGGACCAGAAGGCCCAGCACGCCACACCGCCACCGCACAGTTGCACAGGCTGGCCATAAAGCACACCTGCTTTCACCAACAGCCTGTCCTGCGTCAAGGACAAGGACGTGAGTATTCCTTTGGGCAGGCAGGCAACCGATGAGCGCATGGGTCAAGGCAAAGTTTCGGCCCGTCTATCGGCAGGTAGCGGGACACATTTCAGTGTAATTGACCGATGCGCAAAAACTTTCGTATTTTTTGGCAAGACAAGGCCAGATGGCGCGCAATTCATTCCCAAATGATGCCTGCGCCGCCCTTTTCGCGCATTTTGTCAGTATTGTTTCTCGTCAAGAAACTTTATTTCCATCAGGCACGCTTCAATGCAACTTCACCCGCGGCTCGGTTCGTCTGGCAATGAACCTCGAAGCCGTCCCCAGCACTGTTTTCCACCAGCCGTGCAAGGCGACCTCGTGCATTTTGTACAGGGATTGATACATCCAGCGGGCAAATAAACCTTCTATCCAGAAATTACCCCCCACCAGTTGGCCCATCAAATTACCCACCGTGGTGTAAGTGCCCAGGGACACCAGGGAGCCGAAATCCCGGTAACGCCAGGGCTGCAGCGGCTGGCCGCGCAGGCGGCGCTGCATCTGCTTGACCAGGTGCGAGGCCTGCTGGTGCGCGGCCTGCGCACGCGGCGGCACGGTGGCGCCCTCGTGGCCCAGCCAGGGGGCGCTGGCGCAGTCGCCTATGGCGAACACGTTCTCGTCGCGCGAGGTCTGCAGCGTCGGCCCAACCAGGAGCTGGTGGATGCGGTTGGTCTCCAGCCCGTCCAGGTGCGAGAGGAATTCCGGCGCCTTCACGCCTGCGGCCCACACCACCAGCTCGGCGGGAATGGCCTCGCCGCCGGCCAGCTGCACGCCCTCGGCCGTCACGGCCGTCACGCGGGCGTTGGTGCGCACGCGCACCTTGAGCTTTTCCAGCAGCGACTGCGCCGAGGCCGACATGCGCTGCGGCAGCGCGGCCAGGATGCGCGGGCCGGCCTCGATGAGATTGATGCGGATGTCGCGCTCGGCGTCGATGCGGTCCAGCCCGTAGGAGACCAGCGTGCGCGTGGTGTGGTGCAGCTCCGCGGCCAGCTCCACGCCCGTGGCGCCGGCGCCGATGATGGCCACCTGCAACTGCTGCGGCCGCAGCGGCGCGCCCTGCGCATGCGCGCGCACGCAGGCGTTGACCAGGCGGCGGTGAAAGCGCTCGGCCTGCGCCGGCGTCTCCAGCAGCAGCGCGTGCTCCTGCACGCCGGGCGTGCCGAAGTCGTTGTTGAGGCTGCCCACGGCGATCACCAGCGTGTCGTAGCCGAACACGCGCGCGCCCGTGACCTGCTCGCCCTCCTCCGGGTCCACGTAGGGCGCCACGTGCACCTCGCGCCGCGCGCGGTCCAGGCCCGTCATCTCGCCCACGCGGTAGCGAAAGCAGTTCCAGTGCGACTGCGCGAGGTAGTCCACGGCGTGGGCGTTGATGTCCACCGTGCCGGCGGCGATCTCGTGCAGGTGCGGCTTCCAGAAATGGGTGCGTGCCTTTTCGATCAGCGTCACCTGCGCCTGCCCGCGCCGGCCGAGCTTGCGGCCCAACTGCGTGGCCAGCTCCAGCCCCCCGGCGCCGCCGCCCACGATGACGATGCGGTGCGGGCCACCGGCGCTGGACGAGGGAGCGGATGCCATGGCGGAACTTTCTTGCTGTGGCCGAGGCCGGGCCCGGGATGTTGGCGCCGCCACGGCGGGCGGGGAAGGCGGCGCGCGCTTCGCTTACATCTGCGTCAGCGCCCGCCGGCCAAGGCCTGCAGGCGCAGCCGCTCGTACTCCGCGCGGTCCACCGGCACGGCGTGGCGGTTGCCCAGGTCGTGCATGTGCACGCGGTAGGTCTCGCGGGCGCTGAAGGCCGCCAGCGCCGCCAGCACCGTGATGCCGAAGGTGATGGCGCCCACCGTCAGCGGGATGTTGTCCGCCCCCGGAGGCGCCACGGCCGTGAACACCGCCGGCAGCATGGCCGTCACCAGCGTGCCCAGGTTCTGCGAGATGGCCATGGCCGACACGCGGGTGCGCGTGGGGAACAGCTCCGGGTAGAAGCTCGGGAACACGGCGTTGTAGCCCTGGTACACCACGCCCCACATCAGGACGGACATGACCATGGCCAGCGGCACGTTGTGCACGCTGATGGCGTAGAGGTAGCCGAAGGACAGCGCCCCCGACGCCAGCGCGCCCACGATGATGGGCGGGCGCCGGCCGATGCGGTCGGAGAGCTTGCCCACGAACGGGATCACCAGCACCGCCACGACGTTGCCCAGCACGGGAATCCAGAGGTAGACGTCCTTCTCGAAGCCGATGCCGTAGCCCGGCTGCACCGCGTAGGCTGCGCCGAAGATGGTGGTGACCACGGGGATGACGTTCATGAGCGCCATGCACACCACGCGCAGCATGTCCGGCCAGCTCTCGGTGATGGCCTGCACCATGGGCGCCTTGGGCACGTGGCCCTCGCGCGCCTCCTCGGCGAAGGCGGGGGTCTCGTCCACCTCGCGGCGGATGTAGTAGCCCACGGCGATGACGATGAAGCTCAGCAGGAAGGGGATGCGCCAGCCCCAGGCGTTGAAGTCGTCCTTGGGCATGTAGTGCGCCAGCGGCAGGAAGACGGCGGCGGCCAGGATCTGCCCGGCCTGCACGCCTTGCAGCGTGAAGCTGGAGAAGAAGCCGCGGCGGCCGAACGGGGCGTGCTCCAGGATCATGGAGCTGGCCCCGGAGATCTCGCCGGCCACGGCGAAGCCCTGGATCAGCCGCATCACCACCAGCAGCGCCGGCGCCAGCAGCCCGGCCTGTGCGTAGGTGGGCAGCAGGCCCACGCCGATGGTGGAAAAGCCCATGAGGAACATGCACAGTACCAGCACGCGCTTGCGCCCAAGCGTGTCGCCCCAGTGGCCCAGGACGAAGGCGCCGATGGGGCGCGCCACGTAGCCCACGCCGTAGGTGGCCAGCGAGGCGATGATGGCCGTGGTGGGGTTGCTGCTCGGGAAGAAGAGCTGCGGAAAGATCAGCGACGCGGCGGTGGCGTAGATGAAGAAGTCGTAGTACTCCAGCGCCGAGCCTATCCAGCCGCTGGCGGTGGCTTTCCGGGTCTGGTGCGAGCCTGAGGGCTCGTTGGGCTGCGCAAGGCTGGCCATGGGCTTGTCTCCTGACGGGGGTGGTGTCGCTGCTTGAAGCCGCCCGGGGCCGCGGGGAAGAGAAGTCGCTGGGGCCGGGCGTCTTGACGGCCCGCAATGTAGGCAGCAGGCGGCGCGCCGGATGCAATGGCACCCGTCAAGATGACCGGACATCGGCCAGCCGCGTCCGGCAATCGGTCAGATTGAGGGAAATCCCGGAATCCGATGACCGCCTCCGCGGCCGCGCCGAGGCCACAGCGCCGCCTTGCCCGGCCCCGCGCCGGCACCAGGGGCCAGCCCGCCGATGGCGGGGCCGGCAGGTGCACCGCACACTGGGCGTGAAGTTCCATAACATTCAGACACTCGACACTTGCGCATGCCCCCAACCCCAGCCCCCCTGTGGAGCGTGCGCGCCGTGCTGACGCTGCTGCTCCTGTCCTGCCTGCTGCCCGGCCTGCTGGGCGCGAGCGTGCTGCTGGCACAGCAGTACCGCCAGGGGCGCCAGCAACTGGTGGACAACACCCTGCTGACGGCGCGCGCCCTGGTGCAGGCCGTGGACAACCACGTGCTGCGGGTGCAGTCCATCGCCCAGGCCCTGGCCCGCTCCGAATCGCTGGACCAGGGCAACCTGCCGGCGTTCCACCGCCACGCGCGCGAGATCCTGAAGGAATCCGGGCTGGCCTCCAACGCCGTGCTGCTGGATGCGACGGGCCGGCAGGTGCTCAACACGGCGCTGGAGCCGGGCCAGGCGCTGCCGGCGCAGCGCAGCCCGGCGCTGGCCGCGCCGGTGTTCGCCAACGGCCGGCCCTTCCTGTCCGACGTGTTCCAGGGGCCCGCGCTCAAGCAGCCGGTCGTCTCCGTCATGGTGCCGGTGCGCGTGAACGGCCAGGTCGCCTACGCCCTGGGCGTGGCCATGCTGCCGCAGTACTTCAACACGCTGCTGGGAGCCCAGCGCCTGCCTGCGGACTGGATCGTCGGCATGCTCGACACGCAGGGCACGTTCTTTGGCCGCACGCATGTGCCGGATCGCGTCGTGGGCAGCAAGGCGTCGCCGGACCTGCTGCGCCTGATCGCCCAATCCAGCGAGGGCGCCAGTGAAACCCTCACCGTCGAGGGCGTGCAGGCGCTCACCGTGCACGCGCGCTCGGCCATGACGGGCTGGCACGTGGCCGTGGGCATACCGCGCAGCGCGCTGACCACGGACCTCTACCGCGCGCTGGGCTTGATGGCCGCGGGTGTGGCCGCGCTGCTGGCCGCGGGCCTGCTGCTGGCCCGCCACCTGGGGACGTGGATTTCCCGCTCCTTCGACGCGCTCACCGAGCCGGCCCTGGCCCTGGGCCTGGGGCACGCGCGCGAGGTGCCCGCGGTGCACCTGCGCGAGGCGGCCACGCTGGCCGCGGCGCTGGCGCGCGCCGGCGAGCTGCTGCGCCAGCGCGAGGCGGCGCTGCAGCAACACCAGGCCGGGCTGGAGCAGCGCGTGGCGCAGCGCACCGAGGAGCTGGAAGAGGCACGCGCCGCGGCCGAGGCCGCCAACCAGGCCAAGAGCGACTTCCTGGCCAACATGAGCCACGAGATCCGCACGCCCATCAACGCCATCCTGGGCCTCACGCACCTGCTCGCGCGCGAGTCGGCCTCGGCGCTGCAGGCGCAGCGCCTGGGCAAGATCGAAAGCTCCTCGCGCCACCTGCTGTCCATCATCAACGACATCCTGGACCTCTCGAAAATCGAGGCCGGCAAGCTGCACCTGGAGGCGCACGACTTCTCGCTGCTGGCGCTGCTGGACAACGTGGCCTCCATGGTCAGCAGCACGGCCTCGGCCAAGGGCCTGCGCCTCCTGACCGAGGCCGACGGCGTGCCGCCGTGGCTGCATGGCGACGAGACGCGCGTGCGCCAGGCGCTGCTGAACTACGCCAGCAACGCCGTGAAATTCACCAGCCACGGCAGCGTGACGCTGCGCGTGGAGCTGCTGCAGGAGCAAGAGCAGGAGGAACAGGGGCCGCGGCTGCTGCTGCGCTTTGCCGTGGAAGACACGGGTGTGGGCATACCGGCCGAGGCGCTGCCGCGCCTGTTCGAGGCCTTCGAGCAGGCCGAGACATCGACCAACCGCAAGTTCGGCGGCACGGGGCTGGGCCTGGTCATCACCAAGCGCTTTGCCGAGCTCATGGGCGGCAACGCCGGCGTGCAGAGCGACCCCGGGCACGGCAGCACCTTCTGGTTCACGGCCCGGCTGGGCTGCGGCCGGCCGGTCGAGCAGCTTGGGCCGGAGAGCGCGCAGGCGGAATCCTGGCTGCGCCAGCGCCATGCCGGCGCGCGCGTGCTGGTGGCCGACGACAACGAGATCAACCGCGAGGTGGCCGAGGAGCTGCTGCGCGCGGCGGGCCTGCACGTGGAGGTGGCGCAGGACGGCCAGGAAGCCGTCGCCAAGGCCGGCGCCGGCGACTTCGACCTGGTGCTCATGGACGTGCAGATGCCCGTGGTGGACGGGCTCAGCGCCGCGCGCATCCTGCGCAGCGACGCTCGCTTTGCGCGCTTGCCCATACTGGCCATGACGGCCAACGCCTTCGACGAGGACCGGGCCGCCTGCCTGGCCGCCGGCATGAACGACTTCGTGTCCAAGCCGGTGGACCCGGGCCAGCTCTACGCCACGCTTGGACGCTGGCTGCCCGCGGGCAGCGGCAACGCCCAGCCCGCGGCCCACGACGGGCGGCCCGTCCTGGAGCAGCCCGCGGGCGCCACGCCGCAGGACGCCGTGCTGGCGCGGCTGGAACGGCTGCCGGGCTTCCACGCGCACCAGGCCGTGGCCAACCTGCTGGGCCTCAAGGACCGCTACCTGGCCGTGCTGCGCCTGTTCTGCGAGCACCATGGGCAGGAGGCGCAGCGCATCGCGCAGATGCTGCGCGACGGCCAGTGGCAGCAGGCACGCCAGGCGGCGCACGCCCTCAAGGGCGCCGTGGCGACCCTGGGCGGCGCGGCGATGGCGGAGACGGCCGCGGCCCTGGAGCGCCGGCTGCAGCAGCCGCCCAACGAAACCGACGCCCCGGAGCTGGCCGCCCTGGTGGACGAGCTGGAGGCCAGGCTGCGCGCCCTGGTGCGGGCCGTGGGCCCTGTGAAGGGCACCCAGGCGGCGGCGCCGCCACGGCCCCAGGGCGGCTCCTGAGCCGCTGGCGGCCACGCCAGCCGCTCAACCCGTGCGCTCACTCCCGCGCTCGCCCGCCAGCAGCGCCAGCAACTGCTGCACGTCCACGGGCTTGGTGAGGTGGTGGTCGAAGCCGGCGGCGGCGGACTTGCGACGGTCGGCGTCCTGGCCCCAGCCGGTGAGGGCGATGAGCCGCATGCGCTGCCCGCCCTCCATCGCCCGCAAGGCGCGCGCCACGGCGTGGCCGTCTAGGTCGGGCATGCCGATGTCCAGCACGGCCGCGTCGACCGGCCACTGGCGCGCCAGCGCCACGGCGTCCAGCCCCGCCAGCGCCACGCGGGTCTCGAAGCCCTGGAAGCTCAGCAGCAGCGCCAGGGTCTGCGCGGCGTCCTCGTTGTCGTCGGCCACCAGTACCTTCAGCCCGGCGCAGGCCGATTCGTCCACCCCCTGGTCCGCCGCTTCGGCGCCGGCCTCGTCCAGCGGCAGCCGCAACGTGAAACAACTGCCCAGGCCGGGGCCGTCGCTCTCCACCACCACGCGGCCGCCATGCAGCTCCACGATGCCGGCCACCAGCGCCAGGCCGATGCCCAGGCCGCCCTCGGAGCGGGCGGCGCCAGCTTCGAGCTGGCCGAACATCTCGAAGATGCGCGCGCCCGCCTCCGGCGGCAGGCCGATGCCGTTGTCGCGCACGCTCATGCACAGCTCGGCGCCCTCGCGCCAGACGCGCAGCGCGATGCGCCCGCCCGCGTCGGTGTACTTGGCCGCGTTGGTCAGCAGGTTGGAGAGCACCTGCGACAGCCGCACCGCGTCGGCCTGCAGCGCCAGGCGCCCAAGCGCCACGCCCTCTTCCAGCGACACGGTGAGCACGTGGCGCTTGGCGTCCAGCATGGGGCGCGCGGCCTCCACGGCCGGGTCCACGATGGCGGCCAGCGTCACGCGCTCCTTCTTGAGCTGCAGCTTGCCCTGGCTGATGCGGGCGAGGTCGAGCAGATCGTCCAGCAGCCGTGCCATGTGGCGCACCTGGCGCTCCATGAGGCGCTGGATCCAGCCGAGCTGGTCCAGCCGCAGCGCGGGCGAGGCCAGCAGTTGCGCCGCGTTGCGCAGCGGCGCCAGGGGGTTGCGCAGCTCGTGGGCGAGGGTGGCGAGGAACTCGTCCTTGCGGCGGTCGGACTGGCGCAGCGCTTCTTCCGCGCGCTTGCGCTCGGTGATGTCGATGACGAAGGCCAGCAGCTCGCTTTCGCCGTCGAAGAGGCAGGTGGCGAGCATCACGGGCACGCGGCTGCCGTTTGGGCGCAGATATTCCTTTTCGTAGACGGCGGAGATCCCGTCGCGCTGCGCCTGCGCCACGGCGCGGCGGTCGGCCGCCAGGTGTTCCGGCGGGGTGAGATCGGTCCAGCGCAACAGGCCCTGACGCAGTTCCTCGCGGGTCTTGCCCACGATGCGCAGGAAGGCATCGTTGGCTTCCATGAGGCGCCCGTCGGCGTTGCCCGTGACCATGCCGATGGGGTTGAGCTCGAAGACGCGGCGCAGCCGCTGCCCGCTGGAGTGCAGCGCGGCCTGGGCCTGGTGGCGCTCGGTGACGTCGCGGAAGAAGATGGACAGGCCGTCGGCCGACGGGTAGCCGTGGCACTCGATCCACTTGTTCAGCGGCTCGGGATAAAACTCCTCGAAGTGCGTGGGCTCGCCCGTGTCCATGGCGTGCTGCAGCTCGGAGCCGAAGAGGCGCTGGCGGACGTGCGGAAAGGCGTCCCAGAGGGTCTGGCCCAGCAGCTCGTCGCGCCGCACGCCCAGGATGCGCGCGCCTTGCTCGTTGAAGTAGGTGTAGCGCCACTGGCGGTCGAGCACGGCCACGCCGTCGGTGATGCTGTAGAGGATGCGCTGCAGGTTGTCCTTGGAGCTTTGCAGCGCCTGCTGCAGCCGCTTGCGCTCGGTGATGTCGCGCGAGACGCCCAGGAGGCCGATGACGCGGCCGGCGGCGTCGCGCAGCGGCATCTTGCGGGACAGCCACACGCGCACGCTGCCGTCGGGGTAAGGCAGCGGCTCCTCGATCTCCTCGGCCGCGTCGCCGTCCATGACGCGACGGTCGTTGGCCATGATGGCGCGGGCGGCCTCGGGGTCGTCCAGGAACTCGGCGTCGGTGTGGCCCACCATCTGGTCGGCGCGCTTGCCCACCAGGGCCAGCGTGGCGGGGTTGGCAAAGAGCAGCCGGCCGCCGAGGTCCTTGGCGAAGATGGCGTCGGGCGACAGGTCGCTGATGGCCTGCAGCAGCGCGCTGCGATCGTCCATGCGGCGCATGGCCTCGTCGGCGGCCTTGCGCGCGGTGACATCTCTGGCCGTGCCCAGCACGCGCACGCACTGCCCCGCCGCCGAGAACAGCGCCCGCCCCTTGGCCGCGACCCAGCGCACCTGGCCGTCCTCGCGGGCGACGGTGCGGTATTCGGCGTCGTAGAGGCAGCGCCGCGCGGGGTCGCAGGCGGCCTCGAAGGCCTCGCGCACGCGCTGGCGGTCGTCGGGGTGCAGGGCGGCGAGGAAGTCGGCCATGGTCACGTCGGCATCCAGCGGCAGGCCGAACATGGTTTTCACGCGGGCGGGCCACTGCACGGCGCCGGTGGCGGGGTCCACGTCCCAGAAGCCGACCTCGGCCGCGTCGGTGGCCAGCCGCAACTGCTCCTCGGCCTGGGCCAGGCGGCGCTGGGCGCAAAGCAGCTCAGCGAGTTCCGGCGCGGCGGCAACGGCCACGCCCGTGAACAGCGCGCCGGCAGGGCGGCCGGCGTCGTCGTGCAGCGTGGTGGCGGTGAAGGCGAAGCGATGGGCGCCGTCGGCGGCGGCGAGCTCAAAGCGCCGGCCTGGCGCGGGGTGGACGCCGTCAGCCAGGACGGATTCAACGATGGGCTGCAGCCGTGGCCAGTGCGCGGCCCAGGCTTGGCGCAGGGGCTGGCCCAAGGTGGCGTTGGGCGGGGTGCCGGCGAGGGCATTGCAGGCGTCGTTGCCCAGGAAATGGAGATCATCTCCCCAGGCCAGGGCCATGGGCTGCGCCGAGCGCGGCAGCACGCGGGCAAGCGTCTGCAGCTCGCCGGGCCAGGCGTCGCGCGGGCCCAGCGGGGTGGCGCTCCAGTCGATGAGCGCCAGCCGTGAGGAAAACGCTTCGGCCGGGGTGGGAAATGCGCTCGATGGAATCGGTTGGCCGGGCATGCGCGGGGGTGGTGAAGACTGAAATGCGCAGTCTGGGGGGCCGCGAGGGGATGGGCAAGCACGGCGGTGCCGGTGCGGCGGGCGCAGTCGATTTGCAGGGCGCGTTGTTCAGAAATCTGAACGATGGGGTGCAGGGAATAGGGAGCTGGAGGGCACGGGGGCGAACGATGGGCGCCTTTGCGCAGGGACGGCGTTGGCGTCAGCCGGAGACTGGCCCGCAGCGCCCCCCGATTCGTCATTCCCGCGAAGGCGCACTGCTGTCCGGGGAATACGTAACAGCTAACTCGTTGCCCATTGGGAGTGCAGTCCGTCAGCCAATACGCCGGCGCCTCGCAGGCCGCGGCGCCACGTCAGGCTCAGGCGCTGACGTTGACTTGCGAGCCGGTCGAGCCGGAGGCGCTGCCGCCACCGGCGGCGTACTGCTTGAGCATCCAGCCCACCAGCTTGGCAGCCTGCTCGTCGAGCTTGTTGCTGCCGCTCTGGTTCGATCCGGATGACGACGAGGACGACGAATCCGACCCCGAACCGGACGAGGACGAGGACGACGCCCCGGTCGCCTTGTCCAGCGCCTGCGCCACGGCGTCCTTCAGCGAGGACAGCTCCGAGGCGCTCAGCGACTGGTCGCCATCACTGTCGGCAGCCTTCAGCGCCTGCTCCATCAGCTTCTTGAGCTCGCCCGCGGCGCGCTCCTGCGCCGACACCACACCGTCCTCGTTGGTGTCCAGCGGGTCGATGGTCGTGCTGCTGCTCGTGCTGCCGGAACTGCTGGTGCTGCTCGTGCTGGTGTCGTCGGCGTCGCCATCGCCGCCACCGGCCGGGGGCGGGCCACCCGCGCCGCCGGGGCCGCCGGGACCGCGGCCGCCCCGCGCACCCTGCGCACCCTGCGCACCCTGCGCACCCTGCGCACCCTGCGCACCCTGCGCACCCTGCGTGCCCTGCGTGCCCTGCGTGCCCTGCGTGCCCTGCGTGCCCTGCACGTTGAGCGTGCCGCCGGCACTTTGGCCACCCTGGCCGCCCTGCGGACGGCCGGCGGCGAACTCGTCGGCGCTCAGCGAGCCGCTGCTGTCCGTGTCCAGGCGGCTGAAGGCGTCGTCGTCCTGCAGGCCCATCCGGTCCTGCAGCGTCTTGAGCTCGTCGCTGTCGATGCTGCCGTCGCCGTTGCCGTCCACCTTGGAGAACAGGTCGTCGCTGCCGCCTTGGCCGCCAGGAGCGCCCAGGCCCCCCATGCCGCGCTGCTGCGCGAACTCCATGGTGGAGGACGGCTTGGGCATGAGCGCCTTCATGGCCGCGTCCAGCTCCGTGGCGTCCAGGCTGCCACTGCCGTCGCCGTCGAGCTGGCTGAAGTCCACCGCCGAGCCGGCGTCCGTGGACGAGGACGTGGCGCTGCTGCCACCGGCCGAGGGGGCCGCGCCGGGGCGCTTGGCCAGCATCTGCTGCAGCTCCGACGCGTCCACGCCGCCGCTGCCGTCGCTGTCGGCGCGCTTGAAAAGCTCTTCCTTGTTTGGGCGCTGCGGGCGCTGCATCGCCGTGGCCCAAGCGCCACTGCTGCTGCTGACGGAGCCGATGCTGCTCATGAAATCTCCCTGCTCTGGTGTGCTGGTGAAGCCAGCGCGGGATTGCGACCAGCTTCTGCCACCGATTCTGGGAACCCCTCATGGCTGCCGTTTTTCGCCCATGTGTCGGCGCCGACACACCAGCGGGTACACGCCTTGGCCGCTCAGGGCGCCGCGGGCAGCCGCACCTGCGCGCGCAGCCCGCCGCCGCCCAGGTTGTCCAGCGTGAGCGTGCCGCCCTGGCGCCGCACCAGGTCGCGCGCGATGTGCAGCCCCAAACCCAGCCCGGCGCGGTGGTGGCGGCGCGGGTCGGCGTCGTGCAGTTGGACGAAGGGGTCCAGCACGGCGTCGAGCTGCGCGCGCGGGATGCCGGGGCCGTCGTCATCCACGGTGATGCACACCGCCCCGCCCTCGCGCCGCAGCGCCAAGTGCGCCCGCGTGCCGTGGCGCAAGGCGTTGTCCAGCAGGTTCTCCAGCACCCGGCGCAGCGCGGCCGGCTGCACGCGGGCGGTGGCGGCGGCCGGCGCGGCCACAGGCGCGGCGGCGCCTCCACCCTCGTCCGCCCACCCGCAGCTCAGCGCCTGGCCCTGCTCGATGCGGTCGTCGGCCACGGCCTGCACCAGGGCGGCGAGGTCCAGGATGCGCGGCGCCTCCTGCGCCTGCTCGCTGCGCGTGAGCTCCAGCGCGGACTCCACCAGCGCGTCGATCTCGCGCACGTCGGCGATGCAGCGGCCCACCAGCGCCGCGTCCTGCGGGCGCTCCAGCCGCTCCAGCCGCAGCCGCAGCCGCGTCAGCGGCGTGCGCACGTCGTGCGACACCGAGGCCATGAGCAGCGTGCGCGCGCGGAACTGCTGCTGCAGTTGCCGCGCCATGGCGTTGAACACCTGCGCGGCCTCGCGCACCTCGCGCGTGCCGCCGCGCTCGTCCAGCACCGGCGGCGCGCCCTCGCGCAGCGCCGGGCCCAGCCCGCGCGCCGCGCCGGCCAAGCGCCGCATGGGCGCCGCCACCCAGCGCGAGCCCCACCAGGCCGCCAGCGCAATCACCAGCAGCCGCACGCCGTAGTCCAGCGCCAGGTCCGCCGGCGGCAGGCCGCCGCGGTGCGGGGGCCCGG